>NZ_JAXDEO010000037.1:0-74220 GCF_035064975.1 Pseudomonas sp. YuFO20 | reverse complement strand
TCCTACAGGCCACGGTATTGTAGGAGCTGCCGCAGGCTGCGATCTCTTGATCTTACTTACGCGCCAACTTGTACTTCAAACAATCATCATAAAAACTCTGCCGAACCGCCGCCGGTTTGATCCGCGTCGGGCTGTCGTAAGTTTGTTCGGTAATGCCCATTGCCATCATCCGCATCCACGACTTGGCGAACTTGTACGACTGGATTTTTTGCCGCGCCGCATACAGCGAAACCCCGGACAACTTGAGTTCCTGGGCTCTTGCCGCGGTGCCCGCGCCCCAACTGCACATATAAGTATCACCGGGCTTCAGTTCCTTGGCCTGGGCAGAAACCGTAAGACCCGCGACGCCGAAAGAGATCAGCACGACCCAGACATTGCGCATTTGCATTCCACCTAACCGCCTGAAAATGAAGCGATTCTGGCGACAAGCGAAGAACATGGGGGCCAGCATAATGCCTTCTGTGCAATTCCTTGACCTGCATCAGTAAACGAAAGTCATTTTCTTGCGACATTTCAAAACTTTGCTATAGCTAAGCTCTCTCCGCCAACTAAAAGAGGCAACGGAATGTCAGTCGCAAAGAAAATGAGTGTGGGGCAACTGACGATGTTGACCGCAGTCAACATGTTGGGCTCAGGGATAATTCTACTTCCCTCTAAACTCGCGGAAGTCGGGGGAATTTCGATACTTTCCTGGCTGATCACTGCCACCGGTTCACTGGCATTGGCCTATGCCTTTGCACGATGCGGGATGCTCAGCCGAAAAACGGGGGGCATGGGCGGATACGCCGAGTACACCTTCGGCAAGGCCGGTAACTACATCACCAACTACACCTATGGCCTCTCGCTGTTGATTGCCAACGTGGCGATCAGCATTACCGCGGTCGGCTATATCCAGGAGCTATTCCACATTCAACTGGATTCGCTGCAAGTGGGCCTGGCGACCATTGCGCTGTTGTGGATCACCACGTTCGCCAACTTTGGCGGTGCGCGGATTACCGGCCGGATTGGCGCAGTCACCGTCTGGGGCGTGATTGCGCCGGTGGTGCTGGTGTCCACCGTGGGCTGGTTCTGGTTCGACAGCAGCGTTTACGCCGCTGGCTGGAACCCGCACAACATGGGCTGGCTCGACGCCGCGGGGGCCTCGGTAGCGATCACCTTGTGGGCCTTCCTCGGCCTGGAATCGGCGTGCGCCAACACCGATGCGGTGGAGAACCCCGAAAAGAACGTACCGATCGCGGTTCTCGGCGGCACCCTCGGCGCGGCGGTGATCTACATCGTGTCCACCAACGTCATCGCCGGCATCGTCGACAACCCGGAACTGGCCGCCTCTACCGCTCCGTTCGGCCTGGTCTTCGCCAAGATGTTCACCCCCCTGGTGGGCGACATCGTGATGGCCGCGATGGTGCTGGCCTGCATCGGCTCGCTGCTGGGCTGGCAGTTCACCATTGCCCAGGTCTACAAAAGCTCGGCGGACACCGGTTACTTCCTGTCGATCTTCGCCAAGTCCAACAAGGCCGGAACCCCGATCGTCGGCATGCTGGTGCTGCTGGCCGCGCAAACGGCGCTGGGTTTCCTCACCATCAGCCCGGACCTCAGTAAACAGTTCGACACACTGGTCAACCTCGCGGTGGTCACCAACCTGGTGCCCTACATCCTCTCCATGGCCGCGCTGATGACCATGCAGAAGGTGTCCAACGTACCGGCCGGCAAGGCGCTGGCCACCAACATCATTGCCTGGGTGGCCGCGGCCTACAGCTACCTGGCGCTCTACAGCTCGGGCGAGCAAGCGCTGATGCTCGGCGGCGTGGCGACCATCTTCGGCTACACGCTTTTCGGCTTCGTCAACAACCGCCTGATTCGCCTCGAAGCGCTCAACAACAGCGTGCCGACGCAAACTGTCAGCGCGCAGCACCTCACTGGCAAACCGGTGCCGGTGAACAGCCTGAATAAAGCCACTCTGGAGGTTAACGCATGACGGACTATAAACATTCACTCGGGATGCTCGCGCTATTGGTCAGCGACCCGGCGGACAAGCGCACGGTGTTTGGCCGCGCCCTGGATCAGTTGGTCAGCGACGTAGAGGGTCGTGGCGTCAGCGTACTGGCCTCGGAAAGCCTCAGCGATGCGGCGTCGATCCTGCGTTCGGACCCGGCCGTGCAATGCGTGCTGATCAGCTGGGAAATGGACACCAGCAAAGATCACGAAGACTGCATCAAATTGCTGGTCAAACTGCGCGAACGCAACACCCGCGTGCCGGTGTTCCTGATCAGCGACCGGACCACCGCGTCGAGCATTCCTTTATTGGTCATGCAACACGCCGACGACTTCATCTGGCTGCCCGAAGACACCAGCCGCTTCCTCAGCGGACGTATCATGGCGGCCATCGAGCGCTATCGCCAGGCCGCCCTGCCGCCGATGTTCGGGGCACTGGTGAAGTTTGCCAGGTCCTACGAATATTCCTGGCACACCCCCGGTCACGCCGGTGGCACGGCGTTTCTCAAAAGCACCGCGGGCCGGGCGTTCTACGAGTTCTTCGGGGAAAACCTGCTGCGTTCCGACCTGTCGATCTCGGTCGGTGAACTGGGTTCGCTGCTCGATCACAGCGGCCCCATTGGCCAGGGCGAGCGCTACGCGGCCAAGGTGTTCGGTGCCCATCGCACCTACTACGTCACCAACGGCTCGTCGATGTCCAACCGCGTGATCCTCATGGCCAGCGTCACGCGCAACCAGATTGCCCTGTGCGACCGTAACTGCCACAAGTCCGCCGAGCACGCGATGACCCTGTCGGGGGCGCTGCCGACCTACCTGGTGCCGACGCGCAACCGCTACGGCATCATCGGCCCGATCCTCCCGCAAACCCTGAGCGCCGAAGGCGTGAAAGCGGCCATTGCCAACAACCCGATGGTCAAGGACGGCATCGACCCGACGCCGGTCCACGCGATCATCACCAACTCCACCTACGACGGCCTGACCTACAACGTCACCCGCGTCGAAGAGCTGCTGGGCCAGAGCGTCGACCGCCTGCATTTCGACGAAGCCTGGTACGGCTACGCGCGTTTCAACCCGCTGTACCGCGACCGCCACGCCATGCACGGCAGCCCGGACGATCACGATGCGTCGAAGCCGACCGTGTTCGCCACCCAGTCGACCCACAAGTTGCTGGCGGCCCTGTCCCAGGCCTCGATGATTCACGTGCGCAACGGCCGTAATCCGATCGAACACGGGCGTTTCAACGAGTCGTACATGATGCACGCCTCGACTTCGCCGAACTACGCGATCATGGCCTCCTGCGACGTCAGCTCGGCGATGATGGAAGCGCCCAGCGGGCAGATCCTCACCAGCGAATCCATCGAGGAAGCCGTGTCTTTCCGCCAGGTCATCTCGCGCATGCACCACGAGATGCTGAGCAAGGACGACTGGTTCTTCACCTGCTGGCAGCCGCCGACCGTGCAGGTGGGCAATGCCACGGTGCCGTTCCACGAAGTCGATCCTGTGTTGCTCAAAACCGAGCCGAACTGCTGGGTCCTGCACCCGAACGAGGTGTGGCACGGTTTCGGTGACATCGAGGAAGGCTACTGCATGCTGGACCCGATCAAGGTTTCGGTGCTCAGCCCCGGCATGGGTGATGACGGCAATCTACTCCCGACCGGCATCCCGGCGTGCGTGCTGACCGCGTACCTGGGGCGCCAGGGCATCGTCGTCGAGAAAACCACCGACTTCACCATCCTGTTCCTGTTCTCCATCGGCATCACCAAAGGCAAGTGGGGCACCCTGGTCAACGCGCTGCTGGACTTCAAGCGCGACTATGACGACAACGTCGAACTGGAGCTGTGCCTGCCGGATCTGCTGGCCGGTAACCAGACCCGCTACGCCGGCATGGGCCTCAAGGACCTGGCTGACGAAATCTTTGCCGCCATGAAGCAACACAAGACCACCTCGGCCATGTCCCAGGCATTCGGCACGTTGCCGCAAGCGGTGTTCAGCCCGGTGGAGGCCTACGAGAAACTGGTGCGCAACGAGATCGAACTGGTCACCCTGGAACAGGCCGCCGGGCGCATCGCCGCCACCGGTATCGTGCCGTATCCGCCGGGCATTCCCTTGCTGATGCCGGGTGAGAACGCCGGGGCTGCCGACGGTCCGTTGCTGGCCTATCTCAAGGCGCTGGAAGCCTTCGACAAATCCTTCCCGGGGTTCACCCATGACACCCACGGGATTGAAGCCGAGGCCGGGGTTTATCGGATGCTGGTACTGAAATAACAGGGCTGCACAAAACCAATGTGGGAGCGGGCTTGCTCGCGAAGGCGTCCTGTCAGTCACTATTTCAATTGACTGACACACCGCCTTCGCGAGCAAGCCCGCTCCCACAGGGATCTCATTCCACATCTGGATCTACGTCGGTCCAAATGCCTATGGGCAAATTCAATCACAGCGCTCTATGATTGAACCCCATGACCACCTCCGCTCCGATCCGCCAACCCTGCCCGCCCGGTGCCTGCGACTGCGGGCGTGACCCGCTGCTGGAAACACCCGGCGCGGACCTGCGCATCCTGTTTTTGACCCGCACCGAAGAAAAACGCCTGGTCGACCGCCTGGAAAACCTGCAAAGCCTCCAGGACCTCGAGCACCTGCAACGGCGGATGTTCGAGCAGTTGGGCATCCGCGTGGACATCGTGCCCAGCTTCAACGAAGTGCGGACCATGCGCGGCATCGGCATCCAGGTCGGCGAACTGCCGGGGCTGTGCCGCAAGACCCGCGCCTCGATCCCTGCCGCGATTCGTCGCGCCATGGAAAAACGCCCGGAAATCGCCTACGACCTGCTCAACGCCAACGACCTGTTGCGCGATACCTGACACCCCGAACAAGATCGACGGTCGTACGTGAAGTGCGCGGCGCTGCTATGCCTTCTCAAGGGAGCAAGCGTTTCAGGCCAGGCAGGATGACCCTGGCAAGGCAAACGTGACCGTGGTCCCGGCGCCAACCCGGTGCGCGCAGACACACAGGTGCCAATCCCTGGAAGGAGGTGGCAGATGTTATTCATCGTCAGCTGGAAAATCAGTACGGCCAATCGCAACAGTACGATCGAGCGCTTTCTCAAGACCGGTGGTGCGCCACCGGAAGGCGTCAAGATGCTCGGGCGCTGGCACGCCGTCGGCGGCGCGGCCGGTTTTGGCATTGCAGAGGCCAACGACGCGGTACCGATCCAGCAGTGGGTACTGCAATGGAGCGACCTGATGACCATGAAGGTCCAGGCGGCACTGACCGACGAACAGGTGGCGCCTCTACTGGCAGCCACTGCCGGCAGGTAATGGCATCGAGGCGGCGAGGCAATCTCGCCGCCTTGACTCGGGGAGACGGGAGCTGGCGGTTTAACTTACCCAATGACTGGATTTTTCAGCATAAATACCTACGCTCTTTCGCGAGTGATCCAAAATCCTGGGGCCGTCACGGGACTTCTTCCAGGGGATTAACGCCAGTACATCATGGTCATTTGCGCAGGTGATCCCATGCAGGTAAAAACATCCGCCCTGCCCGCCGTCACCCTGTTAGCACTGTGCTGCCAGCAGGCCCACGCCGGCGGCATCATGCTTTACGAAATCGGCACCGATAACGCAGGCCTGGCCAACGCCGGTGCCGCTGCCCGAGCCCAGGGTCCCTCGACGATCGCCAGCAATCCGGCGGGCATGAGCTATCTGCCGGGCACGCAAATCACCGGTGGCTTGCAGGTGCTCTACGGTAACCTGGAGTTCAATCGCGACGGCGACACCAATGTCCCGGGCAGTGGCAGTGGTAACGCCCTCGATCCGATTCCCGGCGGCAGCTTCTTCATCACCCATGAACTGGACGACCACTGGAGCATCGGCTTTGGCCAGTACGCCGACTTTGGCCTGGCGGTCAATTACGACAACGATTGGTCCGGGCGCTACTTCTCGCAGAACGCCAGCCTCGGTGGTCTGTCTCTGGTGCCAAGCGTGGCTTACCGCTTCAACGAGCAATGGTCGGTAGGCGTCGGCGTCAAGGCCATGTACGGCATGCTGCAGGCCCAGACCGCCATCGACCGCTCGCCATTCGGCTTCACCGATCGCGGCGACGGCCAGTTCAAGTACAAGGACGAGGATTGGGGTTTTGGCGCGAACGTAGGGGTGATCTACGCCCCGCAAACCGGCACGCGAATTGGCCTGACCTACACCAGCAAGGTCGATCTGGACTTCGAAGACGGGCTGGACATCAAAGGCAATGGCCCGGCATTGGACAGGCTCAATGGCCTGAACACCCAGCTCGATCTGACGGTGCCACAAACCGTGACCCTGAGCCTTTTCCAGCAACTGGATCGGCAGTGGGCCCTGCTCGCCTCGGTCAACTGGCAGGACTGGTCGGAGTTCGGCGAGGTCGGCGTGCAGGTCGACACCACGTCCATCGATGCGCGCTCGACTACAATCGATGCCAACTACAAGGACACCTGGCAACTGGCGCTCGGCGCGCAGTACCAGGCCACGCCGCAACTGCTGTGGAACGTCGGCGTGGCATACGACAGCAGTCCCGTTTCGGACAGCGACCGCACGTTGACCGTGCCAATGGCCGAATCCTGGCGCATTGCCACAGGAGCCACCTATGCTGTGAACAAGGACACCGACGTCAACGTCAGTTGGGCCATGGTCTATCTTGGGGATATGCCGGTAGACCAGACCAAATCCACGTCGGGCAATCGAGTTTCCGGTCAGTTCGACACTGCCTGGATTTCGGCCCTGACCGGCAACATGACCTGGCGTTTCTGATAGTTAAAAAAAAGAACGATTTTAACCAAGGAGTAAACAGCACTATGAACCTGACCCGCAAATTGCTTGTCGGCACTGCCCTGGCCGGGCTCATGCTCGGCGGTTGTACGTCGAAAGTCACCGAGAAGGAGCAGTACTCCGGCTACCTGTCCACCTACAACAACCTGCAGGAAGTCGAGACGCCCAGCGGCGGTACAGCGATGCGTTGGGTGAGCCCGTCATTCAACCCGAATGCCTATGACACCGTGGCCTTCACCCGTCTGGAAATGTACCCGGCGCCCAAACCCAATGAGCGGGTCAACCAGCAGACGCTGAGCGAAATCCAGAACTACATGACCAACAAGGCCAAGACCACGCTGGGGCAGAAGTACCGGGTCGTTTCCAGCCCGGCCGCCGCGCCGGCCGGTTCGAAGACCCTGGTCATGCGTGCAGCGATCACCGGGGTCAGTGCCTCTCCCGAAGGCATGCACTGGTATGAAGTGGTGCCTATCGCAGCGGTCGTGGGCGGTGTGTCCGCAGCGACCGGTATCCGCGATGAAAACACTGAATTGTATATCGAGGCCGAGTTCATCGACGCCAAGAACAATCAGTCCGTAGGCCGGGTCGTGCGCAAGGTCTTTGGCACCACGCTGGAAAATGACAAACAGAAAATCACCGCCCAGGATTTCAAGACGGCGATCGACAAGTTGGGTAGCGACTTCCAGGCGTTCATCAATAAATAACCCGCGGCCTTTGTAGGAGCTGCCGCAGGCTGCGATCTTTTGATTTTGATTTTGATTTTTAAGATCAAGATCAAAAGATCGCAGCCTGCGGCAGCTCCTACAGGGGTGTACAGGGGTATCAGTTTTTTTTCATCCCCACCCGCCGGCGCATCTCCGCAGTAATCGTCTGCCGGGTTTTCTTCAGGTCCGCCCAAGGCTCATCGCCCACTTCGGCCAGGCGTTCATGCGCGTTGTGAATGTTCCATTGGTTGCCGCCCTTGAGCTCTTCCACCTCTTCACGAAAGATCGGCATCGACACCGGCAACCCTTCCCGGGTACGCACGGCGTAGGCGCAGATGGTGGTCGCGCCCAACCCGTTGCGCAGGTAATCGATGAAGATCCGCCCCACCCGGTTCTTCGGCCCCGACACCGCGGAAAAACGCTCCGGCAGCATTTTGGCCATGTGGCTGACAATCGCATGGCTGAAGTCCTTGACCTCATCCCAGCCGAGCTTGCGGGTCAGCGGCACCACCAGGTGAATGCCCTTGCCGCCGCTGGTCTTGAGGAACGCCTTGAGCCCCAGTTCATCGAGCACCGTCAGGGTCAACTGGGTGGCCTCGACCATGCGTTTCCACGGCAGCGCCGGGTCCGGGTCGAGGTCGAGGACGAACCGGTCGGGTTTGTCGAGGTGGTCCGAGGTGGCGTTCCAGGTGTGGAGCTCGACGGTGCTCATCTGCACCGCACCGATCAAGGCTTCGGCGTTGTTGATGACCATCATCGGCTGGCCCGTGAGTTTCTGGTCGAGGGTGGTGATGCCGGGGATGGCCAGGCGCTCGGCGTTTTTCTGGAAAAACAGTTCGCCGGCGATGCCGTCCGGTGCCCGTACCAAGGCCACAGGGCGGTCCTTGAGCTGCGGCAGAATCCACTCGGCGACGCTGGCGTAATACTCCGCCAGTTGCACTTTGGTCGCGCCACTGCTGGCGTCGATGACCCGGTCCGGGTGGGTGATGCGCACCTTGCCCTGGTCAAGGCCGATCTGCGAAGGCGCGGGTTCGGCTTTCTTCTTCGCGGCGGATGCCTTGTCGGGGGAAGGCTTGGCGGCGGCGGTTTTTTTCCCAGGGGCAGTTTTCACGGCAGTCGGACGCTCTTCGGTGATGTCTTTGGCAGGTTTGTCGTTACGCAGGCCATGGAACACCGCATGGCGCACCGAACCGTCCTTGGTCATTTCGGCAAAGGCCACTTCCGCCAGCAGGCTGGGTTTGAGCCAGTGCACGGCCTTGAACTCGGCACCGCTGGGCGGGTTGACCACAGCGGGCTTCTTCGTCTGCAAGGGTTTGAGTTGTTCATGGATGCTGTTGAGGGTCGCCTCGGTAAACCCGGTGCCGACCTTGCCGGCGTAGCGCAACTCACCGCTGTCCTTGTCATGCAACCCCAGGAGCAGCGCACCGAAGGCATTGCGTGAACCTTTGGGGTCGGTGAAGCCGACGATGACGAATTCCTGCCGATGCTTGCACTTGAGCTTGACCCAGTCACTGCTGCGCCTTGAGACATAGGGTGAACCCAGGCGTTTGCCGATCAGGCCTTCCATTTGCATCTGGCAGGCGCTGTTGAGCAAGGCCTCCGGGTCTTCACCGAAGGACTCGGAGAAGCGCAGCAACGGGTCCTTGCCGGTCTTGAGCACCGTCGAAAGCGCAGCCCGGCGTTCCTCGACAGGCACCTCGCGCAGGTCCACGCCATTGAGATAGGGCATATCGAACAGGTAGTAGAGAATGTTGCCACTGCGCCCGGCCTCAAAGGCGTTTTGCAAGGCCTGGAAGTCCGGCACGCCCTGCTCGTCGGCCACCACCATTTCGCCGTCGAGCCAGGCCGATTCCAGGCCCAGGCCGGCCAGCGCCTTGGCCTGGCCGGGCAGCTTGTGGGTCCAGTCGTGGCCGTTGCGGGTGAAGAGCTTGACCTCGTCGTGGTCGATGCGCGCCATGATCCGGTAGCCGTCGAACTTGACCTCATAACTCCACTGGCCACCCGGGGCCTTTTCCACCAGCGTCGCCAGTTCCGGTTTGATCTGGTCCGGCAGCTTGGCCTTGTGTGCGCCGGTCAGTGGTGCGGATTTTTCCTTGCGCGGCTCTTTATGCTTTGGCGCAGCGGGCTGCTTGACGGCCTTGGGTTTGGCCGCCTTGGGCGTTTTGGCAATGAGGGTCCGTTCGCTGAGCACGCTGTCGGGCTCGGCGGCCACCACGTCGTAATCACTTTCCGGCCGGGCGGCACCGTCCTGATGCTTGATCAGGAACCACTGCTCCTGCTTGCCCGGCATGTGCGTGCGCACCAGGTTCCACAATCCGGCGAGCTTCTCGCCTTGCAGTTCGAATTTGAGCCGGCCCTTGGCGTAGGCCTTGGCCGGATCCTCCTGGGGAATCCACACGCCTCGGTCCCAGACGATGACATCACCGGCACCGTAGTGGCCTTCGGGGATGCTACCTTCAAAGGTGGCGTAATCCAGCGGATGGTCTTCGACATGCACCGCCAGGCGCTTGACCTTGGGGTCCAGCGACGGTCCCTTGGGCACCGCCCAGCTTTTGAGCGTACCGTCGAGCTCCAGCCTGAAGTCGTAATGCAGCCGGGTTGCATCGTGCTTCTGGATGCAGAAAAGCAGCGCATGGGCCTTGCCCTTTCGACCGCGAGACCTGGAAACACCGGAAGGCTCGGGGCTTTTGTCGAAGTCCCGCATGTCGTTGTATTTTTCGAGCGGCTTGTCCATGGCGCCTCCGCCGGGTTCATGACTTGAGTCAAACCGTTATTGTCATGAGACCCCGGATGAGTGCGCGAAGGTTCAGTCCTTTTTCGCTGGAGATTTGCCATGTTGGCAGTCACGCTGATCAATACGCTGGTGGTCATCATCACCGTGGTGATCCATTACGAATGTTTGCTGCGCATGAATGACTGGCTGCCACGGCTCAAGTTGTGGAGCCGCTTCAGAATTGTCGTCGGGGTATTCGGCGCCCTCCTGGCCCACGCGATAGAGGTCTGGTGCTTTGCCCTGGTCTATTACCTGATGGTGCATTCCGGCAAATGGGGCAGCCTGACAGGCAACTTCGACGGCTCGCTGATGGACTGCGTCTACTTCTCCTTCACCACGTATACGACGATCGGCTTCGGCGATATTTCGCCTGTCGGCGACCTCAAGTACTTGACCGGTCTGCAAGCCCTTACCGGGCTGGTGCTCATCTCATGGACCGCGTCCTTTCTGTTCCTGGAAATGCAGAAGTACTGGAAGGGCAAATAAGCCTACAATCGGCGGGTGCCGTCTCATCTGCGGAGAGTAATCATGCGCACGGTCCATGTCCTCCAGGCCCCACCGGCATCGGTCAATGTCGTGGGCGAAACGATCACTGTCCTGGCCGGCGGCGATCTGAGCAAACCCTTTGAAATGCATATCCAGGAAGGCGTGCAAGGTGGCGGCCCGCCCCCGCACTTTCACCCGTGGGACGAGGCGTTCTATGTGGTGGAGGGGCAGGTCGAAGTGACCGTCGAAGGCACATCCAGCATCGTCTCGGCCGGGGGCTATGTGCACATTCCTGCCGGGGCGATCCATGCCTACAAGAACGTCAGTCCCACCGCGAAGATGATCGGCGTGGTATCCGATCCCCGGGGCGGGCAGTTTTTCACGGCGATGGATCAGTTCAAGGTACCCGGGGACCTGCCGCGGATATTCGAGGTGGCCGAGCGTTTTGGCGTGACGTTCCTGGTGCCAACCCCCCCGAATTCGTGATCGTCGCCCCTGTAGGAGCTGCCGCAAGCTGCGATCTTTTGATTTTAAAGAATCAAGATCAAAAGATCGCAGCCTGCGGCAGCTCCTACAGGGTTCTCGTCAGGTGGTGCCGTGGGCCTGCTGTTCCAGATGCACTTGCAGATCCGGCTCGATGCCCAGCGCCGCTGCCAGTTCATCCAGGTAACTACGTTCGGCATCCTGCTGATCATCCACCAGCATCACGCTGGCCAGGTACATCTCCGCAGCCATGCCGGAATCCGTTGCCGACTGTGCCACTTCGCAAGGGTCAAGCGGTTTGGCGACTTCGTCATCCAGCCATTGCTGAAGCTCTGGGTCGTCGGTGTGACGGCCGATTTCCTTGCTGATCATCAGCGTTTCGGCCTCGTCTATCCGGCCATCGGCCTTGGCCGCCGCTATCAATGCCCGCAGGATCGCATGGCTGTGTTCCTCGACTTCCGGCCCGGCCAGCATGTCCACCGTGCGCATCGCCTGTTGCGGCGCCTGCTGTTGCTGCGTGGCCTGGCTGCGTTGCCAGGCCTGGTAAGCCTGGAAGGCCATCATCCCCAGCGAGGCCAGCGCTGCATAATTGGCACCACCCCCGGAGCGCGATTGCGGCGCACCGCCCATTCGCGAGCCTCCACCCAGCAAACCGCCGAGCAATCCGCCCAGGCCGCCCATGCCGCCTGCCCCGGCGCTGCTTGCGCCACCACCGCCCAACAGGCCGCCGAGCAGTCCGCCCAGGTCACCCAGGCCACCTTGAGCCGACGCCCCACCGCCGCCCTGTTGCGCCCTCGAGCCCTGGCCGGCCCGCAGTAATTGTTCGAGCAGATCGCTGGTGTTCATGACGACGTCCTCATCGAAGGGAGTGATCCAGTCAGACAACGATAGCCTTCGCGGGTGAATGTGCTACCACCGTCTGGCTGACACAGCGCCGTTTTATCCGCAGTGTTTTCTTGTGGCGCAGCTAAGATTCATAGGGGGTGAACCTTATTCCCGGATACCCGGTCGATACCTGCAACCCCACCCGGTTTGCCGCCGCCCGCCAGAAGAGGGCGATGACTGGCTTGCTGCACTTTCTGGAGAGCGCCCCCGTGATATCAACCCTACACATCGCCAGGCTCAAAGCCTGGGGTGCCCATGGTTTTACCGCTACCGGCGTGGTCACCGCCTTCCTCGCCACCCTCGCCCTGCTCGAAAACCAGCCGACCCGTTGCCTGCTGTGGCTGGGCGTGGCCCTGATCGTCGATGGCCTGGACGGCGCACTGGCGCGCAAGGTCAATGTGCAGACGGTACTGCCGAGTTTCGACGGCTCGATTCTCGACCTGGTGATCGATTACCTGACCTATGTGTTCATCCCGGCACTGTTCATCTATCGCTATATCCCGCTGCCGGACTACACGCTGCTGCTGACCGTGTCGCTGATCCTGGTGTCGTCGCTGTTCTGCTTCTGCAACGTCAACATGAAGAGCAAGGATAACTACTTCCAGGGCTTCCCCGCGGCGTGGAACGTGGTTGCCCTGTGCCTGTACATCATTGCGCCGTCGCCCTGGATCACCTTCCTCACCGTGATCGGCCTGGCGCTGTTGACGCTGACCCGCATGAAATTCCTGCATCCGTTCCGGGTGCGCCGCTTCATGCCGATCAACATTGCCGTGACCGCGATCTGGCTGCTATGCAGCCTGTCCCTGGTGATCAACCACCCGGTGATCAATCCCCTGGTCATGGGGCTTTGGCTGCTGATGTCGGCGTATTTTCTGGGGATCTGTTTCTGGCGCACGGCGCTTGAGTGGTTCGGCGAGTCGCGGCTCAAATAACGCCATGCCTATCCATATCGTACGACTCGGCTCCCCGCGCAAACCGGGGCGGAGGTTGTCCCGCCGTACCCGATTTACTGTAGCGAAGGCGTCCTGCCAGACGCCCCATCTACCGCGGCCGTACCCGATCTACTGTGGGAGCGAGCCTGCTCGCGATGGAGATCAACGATGACGCGGGCCCCCTGATACACCGCGGTGCTCTCAGGTTTTTCGCGAGCAATCGAGCGTCGACCGGCTGCTCCTACAGGGGGCCCGCCGCCATCGGCCATCCGTGGCCGAGAGGGCTCAACGCCTCGTAATCACCACCTCAAGGTATTCACTGGGCACCACCATCGACCTGTCCCCCGCCCGGTTCAGGCGGTTGAGCAGTTCGGTCAGGTCGTCTTCCAGGGCCTTGGCGCCATCGGGGGGCAGTGCCGCGAAGGCCTTGTGGATCGGACCGTACCAGCTGCGGAAGGTGTCGATGAAATGCTCGGCCGAGCGATAGCGGAAGTTGAAGGTCCGGCGAGTGACCTGCAGCAGGAAGTCGTGCTCGTCGAAGTGCTTGCGCAGCCAGGCTTCGGTACCCCACAGCGACGGCGGTTGCGCGCCGGGTGGTGGCGGCATGTGCTGCCCCAGGGTCTTGAAAATCTGGCCGACGAAACCTTCCGGCGTCCAGTTGGCCAGGCCGATCCGCCCGCCCGGGCGACACACCCGCGCCAGCTCCGCGGCGGCCTTGGCCTGGTCGGGGGCAAACATTACGCCGAAGGTTGAAAGCACGGCGTCGAAACTGCCATCGGCGAAAGGCAGCGCCTCGGCGTCAGCCACCTGGAAGGTCACGTTCAGGCGTTCCGCACGGGCGCGGTCTTCGCCGCGTTCGAGCAGTGCGGCGACATAGTCGGTGGACGTAACCCGGCAACCGCGACGCGCAGCGGCCAGGGTCGCATTGCCGTTGCCGGCGGCGACGTCCAGCACCTGCTCATCGCACAGCAGGTCGCAGGCCTCGGCCAGTTGCTCGCCGACGATCTGCAGGGTGGTGCCGATCACGGCGTAGTCGCCACTGGCCCACGCGGCCATTTGACGGGTTTTCAAGGCAGCAAGATCAATAGGTGTACTCATGGAGACAATCTCTGGTTTGGAACAGGATCGGGCGCACGCTCACTCAGCCGTGGTCGGATCGATGATGTTCATGACCTGGGAAATGCGATTGGCCGGGAAGCCGCCCTGCCTGGCGTGCTCCCTGATGAGCTCTTCGTTAGGCGCGATGTACACGCAATAGAGCTTGTCGCCCGTGACATAACTCTGCAGCCATTGCACCTCTGGCAACTCGCGCAACACCCTGCAGGATTTTTGCGAGACGGCTTTCAAATCCCTTTCTGACAGTGCTCCGGCGCCTGGAATCTCGCGTTCAATGACGAACTTGGGCATGGCAACCTCACTTTATTGTTATTGATGACAGGACCCGGTGGCCCTGTGTGCGAACTATCTCTCTGCCGCTGACTGGCGTCCTGTCCGATCGTCGGCCAACACTGCCCGATCGTCCGGAGAATTCACGTTAAGCCGTGACGCGTTCACAATCGGAAACCCCCACACGGGAAAAACGCCCATGGACGCCCTGTCACAGACCCTGCGTGTCGTCCGCCTGGTCGGCGCGATCTTCATCAACGCCAGGTTCACCGCACCCTGGTGCTATCAGTCGCCCAGCGCAGACACGGCGGCGCCGTTCCTGGAGCCTGGCGCCGAACGGGTGGTGATCTTTCACCTGATCACCGAGGGCGAGTGCTACGTCGAACTGGGGGATGATCCGCCGCTGCTGCTCAACCCCGGCGACGTGGTGATATTCCCCCAGGGACACGCCCATCGCATGAGTTCGCGCCCCGGGTTGACGCCCGCCAGCGGTGCGCGGCTCGACGAGGTACTGGCGCGGCGCCCGCGGCAGTTGAGTTATGGCGGTGGCGGCGCGGTGACGCGCCTGGTGTGCGGCTACCTGGCCTGCGACACGCGTCTGGCCGGCATGTTGCTGGCAGGGCTGCCGCCCGTGGTCAGGGTCAATGTGCGTGGCTCGAACGCCGGCATCTGGCTGGAATCTTCGGTGCGTTATGCCTTGGCCGAAGCGCGCTCGCCAAGGCCTGGCGGCGAAGGCGTGCTGGCGAAACTGGCCGAGGTACTGTTCATCGAAGTGCTGCGCCTGTACATGCACGAACAAGGCGAGGGTCGTACCGGTTGGCTGGCCGGCGTGAGTGACCGGATCGTCGGTGCGGCCCTCAACGCCCTGCACAAGAAACCCTGCCACGCCTGGACCCTGGATGAACTGGCGCGCACGGCCGGCACCTCGAGATCGGTCCTGGCAGAACGCTTTGCGCAACTGGTGGGGGTTTCGCCGATGCAGTACCTGACGCAATGGCGCATGTTGCTGGCCGCCAACCTGTTACGCAGCAGTAACAGTTCGTTGATACGCATCGCCGAAGAGGTGGGTTACCAGACCGACACGGCGTTCAGTCGGGCCTTCCGTCGTGAGTATGGTGCGCCGCCAGCCGCGTGGCGGCGCAGTCAGGAGAAACGCACAATGGCCCACGGTGAGGTGAGCCATTGATGCGGTCCTTTGATCTCAAGCCGCTGGAGCAGCGGCCTTCGCCTCTTCCAGCAACTGCTGGATCACCTTCTCCTGAGTCTCATAGCTGCCCTCGCCAAAGTGGGTATAACGCACCTGCCCCTTGGCATCGATCAGGTAGTGAGCCGGCCAGTACTGGTTGTCGAAGTTGCGCCAGATCGCATAGTTGTTGTCGATCGCGACCGGGTAGGTGATGCCGTATTCCTTCACCTTGTCCTTGACGTTGTCGATGATGCGCTCGAACCCGTACTCGGGGGTGTGTACGCCGATCACCACCAGGCCGTCCTTCTCGTACTTCTTCGCCCAGTCCTTGACGTACGGCAGGGTGTGCTTGCAGTTGATGCAGTCGAAGGTCCAGAAGTCCACCAGCACCACTTTGCCCTTGAGCGATTCGTTGGTCAGCGCTGGCGAGTTGATCCACTCCACCGCACCGGTCAGGGACGGCATGGCGCCCTGGGCGTTGTCCATGGACTCGGCCTTGACCTTGCTGACGAAGTAATCGACGACCTTCGGCACGTTTTCCAGCAAGCCTTTCTCGACACTGCTGACCCCTTGCGACGAGGTATTGGCCAGCAGTACATCGTTGGTGCCGGTGGCAATCACCGCCGCCCCGGACAACACCGCCACACCGGCACCCCGACGCAACCAGCCAGTGACCGGGATCGACGGCTTCAGGCGATTGACCAGGCCACGACCGGCGAAGATCAAGGTGCCCAGGGACAATGCGCTACCCAGGCCGTAGGCCACCAGCAACAGACTGGTCCCGGCGTTGGCGCCTTGCAGCATGGCGCTGGTCAGAATCACCCCGAGGATCGGCCCGGCGCACGGCGCCCAGAGCAGCCCGGTCGCCACGCCGATCATCACCGAACTCAGCGGGCCGGACATCTTGCGGCTGTTGGGGTCGATGCGATTACCCAGGGCTACGAACGGACGCGCCAACCAGTCGCCGACCCGTGCGGAAATCAGTGACAGGGCGAACAGCACCATCACGATCAGGGCCACATGGCGCCCGGTGTTGCTGGCTTGGATCACCCATTCACTGCTGACCACGGCCAGGCTGGAGATCAGGGCAAACGTCAGGACCATGCCGCCGAGGGTCAGCATGATCGACGAGCGTGTACGGTCGGCACCGGCGAACAGGAAGGGTACGACCGGGAGGATACAGGGGCTGAGGACGGTCAATATGCCGCCCAGGAAAGCGATGAGTAACATGGGGGTCACCATTGAAAATTTTGGGTAGCATGGACCGCTCCCTGTAGGAGCTGGCTTGCCAGCGAAAGCGGTCTAACAGCCACAACCCGGGTTGTATGGGCTGCCGCCTTCGCTGGCAAGCCAGCTCCTACAGGGGATCGGCGTGGTATTCGCAAATCAGGCCGTCTGGCCATCCAGCAACTTGCCTTGCGGTGTACGGCTGGAACCGTTCTCGGCGAGGAAGGCATCACCGCCCTTCTCGGCCACCGGCGTCAGCTGAAAGCAGGTGCTGCTGCCACAAGCGTTCTGTTCTACAGCGGCGTTGGCATGGGCCGCGGCGCCGGCAACGGAGAAAGCAAAAGCGGTCAAAAAGCGGGTAACGTTGTTCATGATGTTCTTCCTGGCGTGAGTGGAATGCGCTAAGCGTGATCGCTGGACTCAGTTGTCCGAGCTGCAGTTGTCAGCCAATTTGCGGTAGTCCAGGACCTGGGTCTTGCTCTGGGAATCCAGGTAGGTCAGCTGTGCATTCACCACACCGCAGGAAGGCGAGGCATCCTGTTTCAACGACACCACTTTCTTGATGTCCAGGTGCGTGCCGTAGCTGTAGCTCATCGGGGTCACATCCGCTTCGGCGCGGGCCGACAAGGTGCAGATGTTCAGGGCGGCAAACAGGCAAGCGGCGTAGATGGCTTTGGTGTTCATGGTGGTTTCCTCAAGGTTCGACAGGTAGATCGTTGGTTGGGTAGAGGCGCTGTGGTCTGCCTCGATGGAACCTATTAGAAGCCCGCGAGGTATCCCGCATGTGTCGGGAACCGGCGCGGGTAAATCGGAAAGTATCTGGACCGGGCCGGGATACAGAGGGATACAAAACCCCGGGAAATGCCTGTTTTTGCGTCGGTGTGTATCCGCCCACAGGCCAGATACACTGCAATACAAAGGGCGACGGGCGAGCGGGCCAAGGCTCGATAGACTGTGCGACATCCCCCACTGACAGAGGCAAATCCATGGAGCACGTCGATCACATTCTCATCGTTGACGATGACCGCGAGATACGAGAGTTGGTGGGCAACTACCTGAAGAAAAACGGCCTGCGCACCACAGTCGTGGCCGATGGCCGGCAGATGCGCAGCTTCCTCGAATCCACGCCGGTGGACCTGATCGTGCTGGACATCATGATGCCCGGCGACGATGGCCTGATGCTCTGCCGCGAGCTGCGCACGGGCAAACACAAGGCCACCCCGGTATTGATGCTCACCGCGCGCAACGATGAAACCGACCGCATCATCGGCCTGGAAATGGGTGCCGACGACTACCTGGTCAAGCCCTTCGCCGCCCGCGAACTGTTGGCCCGGATCAACGCCGTGCTGCGCCGCACACGCATGCTGCCACCGAACCTGGTGGTGACCGAATCCAGCCGCCTGCTGGCCTTCGGTCGTTGGCGCCTGGACACTTCCGCCCGACACCTGCTCGATGGCGACGGCACCATGGTCGCCCTCAGCGGCGCCGAGTATCGGTTGCTGCGGGTGTTCCTCGATCACCCGCAGCGGGTGCTCAATCGCGACCAGTTGCTCAACCTGACCCAGGGCCGCGACGCCGACCTGTTCGATCGCTCCATCGACCTGCTGGTCAGTCGCCTGCGCCAGCGCCTGCTGGACGATGCCCGCGAACCGGCCTACATCAAGACCGTGCGCAGCGAGGGCTATGTGTTTTCCCTGCCGGTGGAAATCGTCGGTGCGCCAGCATGAACCGCACGCTTCGCTGGCCCCGCACCCTGGCGTCAAGGCTGTCGCTGATCTTCCTGGTCGGCCTGATCCTCGCCCAGGCGCTGTCCTTCGGTGCGCAGTACTACGAGCGCTATGAAATCTCGAAAAACACCATGCTCGGCAACCTGGAAACCGACGTCTCGACCTCCATCGCCATCCTCGATCGCCTGCCGGCCGAAGAACGCGCCAGTTGGCTGCAACAACTGGACCGGCGCAATTATCGCTATCTGTTGAGTGAAGGCTCGCCCGGTACCTCCATGGACACGGACATGCCCGAAGCACCGATTGCCATGACCTCGATCAAGAATTCCATCGGCAAGGACTACCCGATGACCTTCACCGACATTCCAGGGCCGGTGAAACACTTCCAGGTGCACCTGAAACTGGCGGACGGTAGCCCGCTGACCATCGACGTGCGGCCTTCGATGGTGCCGCTGTCGCCCTGGCTGCCCTTCATGCTGCTCGGGCAACTGGCGCTGATGATTGCCTGCACCTGGCTGGCCGTGCGAATCGCCATCCGCCCCCTGACCCGCCTCGCCGAAGCCGTGGACAGCCTCGACCCCAACACCCACCCGGTGCTGCTGGACGAAAAAGGCCCGACCGAAGTGGCCCACGCCGCCAAGGCCTTCAACGCCATGCAGGCGCGCATCGCCGCCTACCTGAAGGAACGCATGCAATTGCTGGCGGCGATCTCCCATGACCTGCAAACGCCGATCACGCGGATGAAACTGCGCGCCGAATTCATGGACGACTCGGTGGAGAAAGACAAGCTGTGGAACGACCTCGGCGAGATGGAACACCTGGTGCGCGAAGGCGTGGCGTATGCCCGCAGCGTCCATGGCGCCACTGAAGAAAGCCGGCGCACCGACCTGGACTCGTTCCTCGACAGCCTGGTGTTCGATTATCAGGACATGGGCAAGCAAGTGCAGTTGAGCGGCAAAAGCACCACCGTCATCGACACCCGCCCCCACGCCTTGCGGCGAGTGCTGGTGAACCTGACGGACAACGCCCTCAAGTTCGCCGGAGCAGCGGAACTGCTGGTGGAAAAGCAAACCGATGGCAGCGTGTCGGTGAAGGTCATGGACCGCGGCCCGGGGATTGCCGAAGCGGAACTGAGCCAGGTCATGCAACCGTTCTACCGCGTGGAAAATTCACGTAACCGCAGCACGGGTGGCACCGGGTTGGGACTGGCGATTGCGCAGCAGCTGGCGTTGGCGATCGGGGGATCGTTGACATTGAGCAATCGTGAGGGTGGTGGGTTGTGTGCGGAGCTGAAATTGCGCGGGTGATACTGTTGATCGTTCCCACGCGCGTGGGAACGATCCATGTTCGTTCAAGCAATGACGCCCTCCCCCTGCATCTGCCGCAACAACCCCAGACCGCTTTCAATAAACTCCACAGACTCCGTCATCCCCGCCTCCGCCGCCAACCCCTGCAGATGTGCACGTCCGGTCTGCCCGGGAAATTCCTCGATGCGCTGCAACAACCGAAACGCCAACGGGCTCAACTCGGAAAACTTCACGCTGAAATCCAGGTCCCGGCGCACCAGCAACAGCGTCGGCTGATCCGGCGGTGTATCAGGCTGATACTGGGGTCCGACCAGTTGCACTGGCCAGGCATACGCCAAGGGCCAGGCCAATGGCGAAACCTGTAAAGGTCGATCCAGCAAGCCATCGGCATCGCCGCCGGACAAAGGCTCGGCCTCGGATTGTTGCAGGGCCATTTCCACCCATTCGTAATGCGCCAGCTCGACCATGAACGGCGGCCAGGGTCCATCGATCAACGCCTCAGGCCCGGAAGCCAGAAACTCGAGAAACTCCTCGGCGATTTCACCGAATTTCGGAGTATGGGCGCGGTAGTCGCGCAGGAAGATTCGCACCAATATCCGCCAGTGCTCATCACCGAGAATCTTCACCAGTACCGGAAAGGTGCCGCTGATCAACGACGACAGGTTGGCGAACACCAGGTCGCGATACACCCCGGCCCGCGCCGGGTCCATTTCCGCCGGCGGCGCGTAGCGCTCGGGATCGCGCAAGTACAGGCCCATGCTGTTTTGCTGGTCGTGCAGCGTGCGCTTAGCCACGGTTCACCTCCTCGGTCTGCAAGCGGCGAATGGTCTGCAACTCGGTGACCAGTTCGGAAAACGCCGGAAAGTTGAAATCCCTTTCCAGCAAGGTCGGTTGCGCGCCGAATCGGCCGTAGGCGTCGGCCAGCAGCGACCAAACCGCGGGTTTGACCGAGGCGCCATGGGTGTCGATTTTCAGGGTATCGGACTCATCGAAGTGCCCGGCGATGTGCATGGCCACCACCCGGTTCGCGTCGATCCCGGCCAGGAAGGTACGCGGATCGAACCCGTGGTTGATCGAGTTGACGTACACGTTGTTGACGTCCAGCAACAGGTCGCAATCGGCTTCGCGCAGCACGGCGTTGGTGAACGTCACCTCGTCCATGTCCTGCTGCGGGGCGGCGTAGTAAGAGACGTTTTCCACCGCCAGGCGACGGCCGAGAATGTCCTGGGCCTGGCGGATGCGCGCGGCGACGTGATGCACCGCTTCTTCGGTGAAGGGCAATGGCAACAGGTCATACAGGTGGCCGTCATCGCTGCAGTAACTGAGGTGCTCGCTGTACAGGGGCACCTGGTGGTGATCGAGGAAGACCCGCACCTCCCGCAGGAATTCGACGTCCAGTGGCGAGGGGCCGCCCAGGGACAGGGACAAGCCATGACAGGACAACGGATAGCGCTCGGCCAGGGTCCGCAGCGCCGCGCCGTGGGCGCCGCCGATGCCGATCCAGTTCTCCGGTGCGACTTCGAGAAAGTCGAAATGGCCGGCCGGGGCGGCCAGCAGGTCCTTGATCAAGCCGCGACGCAGGCCGAGCCCGGCGCTGGCCCTGGTTGATGTGATGGAGGTGTGCATGATGTCGATTCCAAGGTTGTCAGAACGTCATCACAGTTAATCGAAGGGATGTATCGGGTCTGTGTGGCGTGCTGACAGAAAACCGCAAAGCGTGTATCGGCAGTGGGTCTGTATACACTCTGATACAGACCCGCTGCCCGGCTTTACGCCAGGTCGTATTTCTCGCGCACCAGATCACCGATGCCCATGGAGTCGAGCACGTCCATCGGGCACAGGAAGGTCACGCGCACGGTACCGGGCAGGCGACTGATGTCGATGGAGCCGGTGATGGTGGCGCGATTGAGCACTTCGTCATAGGGCAGGCCGGTGACCGCGGCGGCGCGGGTCAAGCCGTTCTCCACCGCCAGGTTGAGGTTCTCGCCGCTGCCGATGAAGGTGATCGGGCCGCTCTGTTCGATCTCGTGTTGCCCCCAACGCTCGCCCAGCTCACGGACTTTCGCGCGCTGCCCGGCATTCATCGGCCGCGCCATCGGTGGCAGGTCATCGAGGTTTTGCAGGAGGATCGGCCCTTCCAGCGTCAGGTTTTTCACCACTTGCACCACCACCTCGGTTTCCCCGGAGCAATCGGTGGCGTGGCCGGCGATCTCGCCGTTGCCTTGCTGCGCATGCATGTCACCCATGTACACCCCGGCCCCCGGCACTTTCACCGGGCAGATCAGCACACAGCCTTCGCGGATCGAATTGGTGTCCATGTGGCCGTCGGTCTTGGCCGCGTGCAGCTCCTCGCGGCTCATGCCGAAACGGTGCGGGGCGTTGATCAGGTACTGGCCGAAGTCGGCGCAGTTGTGCGAGTCGGGAATATCCCGGGACGGCAGGGTGCCGATGTTGCCGAGGAACGGGCGCATGTGCGCGGCGACGCCGGGGATGTCGGCGCGGGCCAGGGACAGGATCGAATGCTGCGCGGCGAACTCCGGCAGCGCCGACATCTCGGAGGCCTTGCCGGCCAGCTGATTGGCGATGTCCTGGTTGACCGTCAGGCTGACCTGATTCTGCGCGTCGAACACAATCACATAGCCGTGGCTGAAGCGAAAGGCGCTGACCTCGGCGCCGCAGTGGTTACAGCGGATCGCGTCCTCGCCAATGCCTTCGACATGGCTGGCCGGATGCTCGGTGCCGCACTTGGAGCAGAATTTGGCGACGAACGGATCGCCGTTGTAGCGCCCCTCGACGAAGCTCATGACCCCGGACGAAGTGGCCAGCGACGTGACGCGCATGCTTTTGATGGTGATCGCCACGGCATCGCCGATCTGCGCCCCGGCGATGGCCACCGGCTGCGTCACTTCATGGCCGCCCTCGAACGCTGGCGTGATCATCGGCCCCCAGCAACCTGGCGGCGTCCCGGTGATCAGCGTGCCGCCGTCGGCCAGCGGGCCGAGCATCGGCTGGCTCGGGCCGATGATGCCGTTGGTGTAGCGATCGACCCGCAGGCGATTGACCGGCGTGGCATTGAGAGTGGGTTGAGGCACAAGCGTTGTCATGGTGATCCTCTACGGTGTCAGGCGCGAATAGTCCTCACAGTTCAGCGCAGGTTTGTATCTGGTCTGTGTTCGGCAATAACCAGCAATAGAGCGGGACTGTATCGAGGGGCCAGTTAGATACAGTGGGATACACACACATTTGCGGATGACCACAATCCCTGTGGGAGCGGGCTTGCTCGCGAAAGCGGTCTTTCAGTCAAAAAGGCTGTGACTGGTCCACCGTTTTCGCGAGCAAGCCCGCTCCCACAGGGGGTCGGTATCGGTCAGGGGACTTTCGTCGCTCCAGGCCACTCTGCACGGTATGCAAACTAAACTTAATGCACACAGGAGCTGCTCAGCGTCCTGTTCATTCCCACGACCACCGCCCGGACAGACAAAGCCTCCGGACCGTGATCCTTGCAAAGGAGCACACGTGATGGACGAGGCCAGACTCAACGATTTCATGGGCAAACTGGTGGGCGACATGGGCGGCGCGGCGATGCTGGCCAACGTCATCCTCGGCGAAGAACTCGGCCTGTACCGGGCCATGGCCGACAGCCAGCCGATCAGCCCCCAAGCGCTCGCCGACAAGACCGGCTGCAACCCCCGCCTGGTGCGCGAATGGCTGAGCGCCCACGCCGCCTCCGGCTACATGGAACACCGCGACGGCCAGTTCCGCCTGCCCGAAGAGCAAGCCCTGGCGCTGGCCATCGAAGACTCTCCGGTCTACATCGCCGGTGGCATCGGTGTGGTTGCATCGTTTTTCCATGACAAGGACAAACTGGTCAAGGCCATGCGCGGCGACGGCGCCCTGGCGTGGGGCGATCACCATCCGTGCATGTTCAGCGGCACCGAACGCTTCTTCCGGCCCGGCTACAAGGCGCACCTGATCGCCGAATGGTTGCCGGCCCTGGACGGCGTGGTGGCCAAGCTGGAGGAAGGCGCCAAGGTCGCCGACATCGGCTGCGGCCATGGCGCGTCGACGGTGATCATGGCCCAGGCGTACCCGAACTCGCGGTTCGTCGGCTTCGACTACCACGCGCCGTCCGTCACGGTCGCCACCCAGCGCGCCGAAGAAGGTGGCGTGTCCAGCCGCGCGCAGTTCTTCCAGGGCACGGCCAAGAACTACCCCGGCGACGACTATGACCTGGTCTGCTATTTCGACTGCCTGCACGACATGGGCGACCCGGTGGGCGCGGCCAAACACGCCTACGAGTCGTTGAAGCCGGACGGCACGGTATTGCTGGTGGAACCTTTCGCCAACGACTCGCTGGACGACAACATCACCCCGGTCGGCCGGCTGTTCTACGCCGCCTCGACCTTCATCTGCACGCCCAACTCGCTGTCCCAGGAAGTCGGCCTCGGCCTCGGCGCCCAGGCAGGCGAGGCGCGGTTGCGCAAGGTGTTCAGCGAGGCCGGGTTCTCGAGTTTCCGCCGGGCCACGGAAACGCCGTTCAACCTGATCCTTGAAGCACGCAAGTAACCCGCCCGCACCCTGTAGGAGCTGCCGCAGGCTGCGATCTTTTGATTTTGATGTTAAAAAGCAAGATCAAAAGACCGCAGCCTGCGGCAGCTCCTACATGCGTTCGTCCGTGGCCCCCGGAGTGTTGAAGATGCTCGACCACCAGATCCACGAACAACTCGATCGCCTCCAGCACCTGATGGCCGACGAGCCGTTCGCGGTCCTGACCGGCGCCGGCATCAGCACGCCGTCGGGCATTCCCGACTATCGCGACAACCAGGGCGTGCGGCGCGGCCGCCAGCCGATGATGTACCAGGAATTTCTCTCGGCGCCCGAATCCCGGCGGCGTTACTGGGCGCGAGCGATGCTGGGCTGGCCGCGGGTGCGTCAGGCACAACCGAACGTGGCCCACGACACCCTCGCCCGCTTGCAGAGCACCCGGTGGATCAGCGGCTTGATCACCCAGAACGTCGATACCCTGCACGACCAGGCCGGCAGTCATGACGTGATCGAACTGCATGGCAGCCTGCACCGGGTGCTGTGCCTGGACTGCGGAAAACGCAGTGAGCGCGATTCGATCCAGCAACTGATGGAAACGCAAAACCCATATTTGGCCGGCGTCGACGCGGTGCAGGCCCCGGACGGCGATACCCTGCTGGATGCAGCCTTCGAAGCACGCTTCCAGGTCCCGCGTTGCCCGCATTGCGCGGGTGAGAGGATGAAACCGGACGTGGTGTTCTTTGGCGAGAACGTCGCACAGGCAACTGCGGCAAAAGCAATGGCCACGGTGGAAAAGGCGGCCGGGTTGCTCGTGGTTGGCTCGTCGCTGATGGCGTACTCGGCGTTTCGCCTGTGCCGGGCGGTGGTGGATCAGGGCAAGCCGTTGCTGGCGATCAATCTGGGCAAGACCCGGGCGGATGAAATCCTGGATTTGAAGATAGAAATGTCCTGCGAACAGCTATTGCCATTATTGGCACAGCGCCTGAACACCTGACACAACCCAATCCCTCTGTGGGAGCCAGCCTGCTGGCGATGAGGCCGACACATTCAACATCTCCCGCGCCTGATACACCGCCATCGCCAGCAGGCTGGCTCCCACAGGGGGGACTTGTGATCAGCTCATGAAAACTCGCTCGCCGAGGTTTTCTTCTTTGAGCACATCAAACAACGCCTGCGCCGCCGCCGACAACTCCCCGCCCGGCAACGTCAGTACCCCAAGCGCCCGTTCCACCACCGGATCACGCAAGGTGATGCAGCGCGCCCCCAGTTCACGCATCTGCCCGGCGCACAGTGCCGGAACGGCGCTCACGCCCAGCCCGCTGGCAACCATCCGCCCCACCGTCGCCAGTTGATGGCTTTCGAACTCCACCGGCAACTTCATGCCCCGGGCTTGCAAGTGTTCCTCCAGCATCACTCGCACCGTCGACGGTCGCTGCAAGGTGATGAACGGTTCCTTGAGCAAGGTCGGCCAGTCGACTACCTCCAGTTCGACCAACGGCGAATCAGCGGGCACCACCGCCACGAAGCGATCGATGTACAACGGCGTGAATTGCAGCGACGAGCTCTGGGTCGGCTCGAACGCCACGCCCAGTTCCACCTGGCGGTCACGGACCATTTCCAGCACTTGCTCGTTGATCACGTCGTTGACCGTGACGTTGACTTTTGGATACCGCGCGCGGAAGGTCTTGAGGATCGGCGGCAGCAGGTTGCCGGCGAACGATGGCATGGCCGCCAGGGTCACGCGCCCGCGCTGCAGGGTGAAACGCTGGCGCAGATCATCCTCGGCATTGTCCCAATCGGCGATCAGGCGGCGCGCCAGCGGCACCAGGGCTTCGCCTTCGGCAGTCAACGCCACATTGCGTGTGTTGCGAGTGAACAGGCGCCCGCCCAGGCTTTCTTCCAGGGCCTTGATGGTCAGGCTCAGGGCCGATTGCGACAGGTGCAGGCGCTCGCAGGCCACCGCGAAACTCAGGCTCTGGGCCACGGCCAGGAAGGCGCGGATCTGCTTGATGGTCATGGTCGCTTTGCTCCAGTTATAAGCTGCAAGCTTCAAGCGGCAAGATTGAAGCAGCGGTTTAATGAGCTTTATCAATCAATCAAGCCAAAAAAACAACTTAACAAATGAATCTCGTGGCGCGACACTCAATCCCATTCGGCTAGCCAGCCGCCCACAAAGAATAAAAGAGGTGCATATGGCAGGTTTCGACAAGCGCGTGAGTTCCTACGAGGAAGCCCTGGCCGGTCTTGAAGACGGCATGACCGTGATCGCTGGCGGCTTCGGCCTGTGCGGTATCCCGGAAAACCTGATCAACGAGATCAAGCGCAAGGGCACCCGCGACCTCACCGTGGTTTCCAACAACTGCGGCGTCGACGGTTTCGGCCTTGGCGTTCTGCTGACCGACCGCCAGATCAGCAAAGTGGTGGCCTCCTACGTCGGCGAAAACAAGCTGTTCGAAGAGCAACTGCTCAAGGGCGAAATCGAAGTCGTGCTGACTCCGCAAGGCACCCTCGCCGAAAAAATGCGCGCAGGCGGCGCCGGCATCCCGGCCTTCTTCACCGCCACCGGCGTTGGCACCCCGGTTGCCGATGGCAAGGAAGTGCGCGAATTCCATGGCCGCAAGTACCTGATGGAAGAATCCATCACCGGCGACTTCGCCATCGTCAAAGGCTGGAAAGCCGACCATTTCGGTAACGTGATCTATCGCCACACCGCCCAGAACTTCAACCCGCTGGCCGCCACCGCCGGCAAGATCACCGTGGTCGAAGTCGAAGAAATCGTCGAACCCGGCGAGCTGGACCCGGCGCAGATCCACACCCCTGGCATCTACGTCGACCGGATCATCTGCGGCACGTTCGAGAAGCGCATCGAACAGCGCACCGTACGTAAGTGATCCCCTGCCCCCGGACCGAATGAAGGAATAACAACAATGGCACTTTCCCGCGAACAAATGGCTCAACGCGTCGCCCGCGAAATGCAGGACGGCTTCTACGTGAACCTGGGCATCGGCATTCCGACCCTGGTCGCCAACTACATTCCCGAAGGCATGGAAGTCATGCTGCAGTCGGAAAACGGCCTGCTGGGCATGGGTCCGTTCCCGACCGAAGAAACCATCGATGCCGACATGATCAACGCCGGCAAACAGACCGTGACCGCTCGTACCGGCGCGTCGATCTTTTCCTCGGCCGAGTCCTTCGCGATGATCCGCGGTGGCCATGTCGACCTCACCGTTCTGGGCGCCTTTGAAGTCGACGTGCAAGGCAACATCGCCTCGTGGATGATCCCCGGCAAACTGGTCAAGGGCATGGGCGGCGCCATGGACCTGGTGGCCGGTGCAGACAACATCATCGTCATCATGACCCACGCCTCCAAGGACGGTGAGTCCAAGCTGCTGGACCACTGCAGCCTGCCGCTGACCGGTGCCGGTTGCATCAAGCGCGTACTGACCGACCTGGCTTACCTGGAAATCGAAAACGGTGCGTTCATTTTGAAAGAGCGTGCACCGGGTGTCAGCGTCGAGGAAATCGTCGCCAAAACCGCTGGTAAACTGATCGTGCCGGACCACGTTCCAGAAATGCAATTCGCCGACCAGTGAGGAATCATTCCATGCAAGAAGTCGTCATTGTTGCCGCCACGCGCACCGCGATCGGCAGTTTCCAGGGTTCCCTGGCAAACGTCTCCGCCGTTGACCTGGGCGCGACGGTGATCCGTCAGTTGCTGGCGCAAACCGGCCTGGACCCGGCCGAAGTCGATGAAGTGATCATGGGCCAGGTGCTGACCGCCGGCGCCGGGCAAAACCCTGCGCGCCAGGCGTCGATCAAGGCCGGCTTGCCGTTCGCCGTGCCGGCCATGACCCTGAACAAGGTCTGCGGTTCGGGCCTCAAGGCCCTGCACTTGGGCGCCCAGGCGATCCGTTGCGGCGACGCCGAGGTGATCATCGCCGGCGGCCAGGAAAACATGAGCCTGTCCAACTACGTCATGCCGGGTGCCCGCACCGGCCTGCGCATGGGTAATGCGCAAATCGTCGACACCATGATCAGCGACGGCCTGTGGGACGCGTTCAACGATTACCACATGGGCATCACCGCCGAGAACCTGGTCGAGAAGTACAACCTGACCCGTGAGCAACAGGACGCTTTCGCCGCCGCCTCGCAGCAGAAAGCCGTGTCGGCCATCGAAGCCGGGCGTTTTGTCGATGAAATCACGCCGATCCTGATCCCACAGCGCAAGGGCGATCCACTGTCCTTCGCCACCGACGAGCAGCCACGGGCCGGTACCACCGCCGAATCCCTGGGCAAGCTCAAGCCGGCCTTCAAGAAGGACGGTTCGGTGACCGCGGGTAACGCTTCGTCGCTGAACGATGGCGCCGCCGCCGTGATCCTGATGAGCGCCGAAAAAGCCAAGGCCCTGGGCCTGCCGGTACTGGCAAAAATCGCTGCCTACGCCAACGCCGGTGTCGACCCGGCGATCATGGGCATCGGCCCGGTGTCGGCTACTCGCCGCTGCCTGGACAAGGCCGGCTGGTCCATCGACCAGCTTGACCTGATCGAAGCCAACGAAGCTTTCGCCGCACAATCGCTGGCCGTGGCCAAGGACCTGGAATGGGACCTGGACAAGGTCAACGTCAACGGCGGCGCCATCGCCCTCGGCCACCCGATCGGTGCCTCGGGCTGCCGCGTGCTGGTGACCCTGCTGCATGAAATGATCAAGCGTGACGCCAAAAAAGGCCTCGCCACCCTGTGCATCGGTGGTGGCCAGGGCGTGGCATTGGCGCTCGAACGCGCTTAAGCCAACAGCGTTTAACAGACGGCGCGGGGACCCACGAAGATCCGTGCACGCCTGGCAAAACACCCGGTACGATTCACGTCGTACCGGGTTCTTTTTTTTGGTCCCTGTAGGAGCGAGCTTGCTCGCGAAAAAATCTGAAAACGCTGCGGGGTGTCAGAACTTCCACGTAATCGTTGACGACCTTCGCGAGCAAGCTCGCTCCTACAAGGTATATGTCGCCCTCATTGGCGCCTCGCATCGAATGCCGGGTTTTGTATACAAAACCCGCCCATCTATAGAGCAAATCATCCCGCAAAATGCTACCGTTGCTGCCACTCACAGGACGGAGAAGTGCGCGTGTTGATGCTTAAACTGCTGGTGATTCCAGGCTTTCTGCTGCTGATTTCCCTGGCCGGCAAACGCTGGGGGCCAAGCGTGGCGGGATGGTTGTCGGGGTTGCCGGTGGTGGTCGGGCCGATTCTGTTTTTCCTCGCCATCGAACAGGGCCAGGCATTCGCCGCCCAATCGGCCATGGCCGCGCTGTCGGCGATGTTCGCCATGATTGCCTTCTGCGTGACCTATGCCCAGGTCGCGCAACGGGCAAAATGGCCACTGGCACTGACGATCTCGTTGCTGGTCTGGGCCCTGCTCGCCGTGATCCTGTCCTTGCTCCCGCCGTCGCTGCCGATCTCGGTGATCGCCGCCGCCATCGCACTGCTGGCCGCGCCGTACCTGTTCCCGGCTGTGCAGCCCATCGTTTCAGGCCCGGCGCCAAAGTCCGACAAACTGCTGCTGCGTATGGTCGCCGGCGCCTTGCTGACCCTCGCCGTCACTTGGCTCGCCAGCACCGTCGGCGATCGCTGGAGCGGCCTGCTCGCCGTGTTCCCGGTGCTTGGTAGCGTGATGGCGGTGTTCTCCCAGCAAACCCGGGGCCCGGCGTTTACCGCGGCGTTGCTGCGGGCGACGGCCACCGGGATGTATTCATTTTCGGCCTTTTGCCTGGTCGTCACGCTGACCGTGCCCAGCCTGGGCCTGATGGGGTTCGGGGTTGGCGTCGCCGTCTCGGTGGCCATGCTCGGCGTCACCCGGCGGTTGCTGGCAAAACCCGCGCCCCAGGCAACACGTTCAACTATTTCGAACGAGTAGCGCAAGAAATCGAGCCTATTTCCTACATGTTTTTCCGGTTGGCCGTCAGACGTCAAGTGGTTACGATTTATCGATGAAGTCAACACCCGGCGCCATTGGAAGGGATGTACTTCATCCAGACAACCGCTGGTTCCGAGCCAAGGTACAGGCAGCCCTGGATGATCCGCGCCCAAACATCCCGCATGATCAAGTGATGGCCGAAATGCGCGCCCTCCTGCAGTCAAAGCGCAACCAGCGCGATGCGGGTTGAGTGGCATCCGGAGGCACGGTCCGATCTATCGAAAATCCTGAATTATCTTGGCGACCATAACCTCGTAGCGGCTCTGGAGCTCCATCAGGCTATAGAAACGGTTACATAAGCCCTCCCCGAATATCCCTACCTCTATCGATGTGGCCGACTTCCCGGTACACGAGAAATTGTTGTGCATCCCAATTACCTGGTGGTCTATCAAGTGACGGATCAAATCCAGATCCTGAGTGTGTTACATGCCCGGCAGGAATACCCCTGATTCCGAAGCATCAACGACCGTCCGTTAGCCCATGCTGGAACATCTCGCAGCCCCCATGGGATGATCACGCCCCACCGCGCGACCAACCCTGGAGATTTTGATGTCACTGTTGAGTAAAAAAGCCGTTGTCCTGTTGCTGGCGGCGGCTGCCAGCCTGGGGGCTTTGAATGTGCAGGCGGCCAAGGCCCCTGCAAAGGAGACGGTGCAGGGTCAGAAAGTCTCGATGCTCGACGGCAAGTTCACTTTCACCCTGCCCAAGGGTTTTGTGGCCAACCCGTTGCCCGCCAGCCCCACCGGTGCGAGCGGCACCATGTATTCCAACGAAACCACCAAGACTGTGGTGATCGCCGCGCAGAACAACCTGCCCGAAGGGGTCAAGGTCAAGGACAACGACGGCGAGTTCCTCGACGGCACGGCGGCCGACTTCGACGCGGCGCAACACAAGGCCCTGGCGGACTACAACAAGCTCAGCGAAAAAAGCCTGACCCTGAAGAAAACGGGCCTGGGCGTGCGCCAGGTCGACAGCACCGCCACCCAGGGCGGTGGCATGACCCTCAACACCACGTTGATGGCGGCTTCGGGCAACCACATGACGGTGATTCAGGTCATTTCCCGCCCCGGCGACATGGCTGCCCACGAAACCCTGATCAAGCAGATAGTCAGCGGCAAATGAGCCTCAGGGGTTACGACGCTGCAACCAGGCGCTCAAATCCTGCAATTCTTCGGCACTGATGCTGTGGCCGACACCCTGGTAAGCGTGGAACTCGGGTTCCAGTGACACGCTCTGCAACAGGCTGTTGGCCTCGGTGCCATCGCTGAAGGGAAGACGCTGGTCCGCCGTGCCATGGCCGATGAAAATCGCCAGCGACTGGCGTTTTTCATCCGGTTTCAACTCAGACTTGAGCACCGGCAGAATCCGCCCGCTCAACGCGGCTATCCCGCCCACCGCCTCGGGATGGCGCAGGGCGACTTCGTAGGACATAATCGCCCCCTGGCTGAAACCCACCAGGAACACCTTCTCCGGTTGTGTGTGATATTTCTTCGTCGCCTGTACGACGAAATCCAGCAACAACTGGCCGCTGGACTTCAGGTCATCGGTTTCGCCGTTGTAGGCACCCTCGCCTTTTTTGCGAAACCACTGGTAACTCCCCTCTTGCATCACCATCGGCGCCCGCACAGACAGGTAGTTGTACGCGCCGGGCAACTCATCCTTGATGCCGAACAGATCCTGCTCGTTACTGCCGTAGCCGTGGAGAAAAATCACCAGCGGCTGCTCGCGGGAATCGGCGTTGGCCTGCTCCAGGTACTTGAGCGGCAGGTCGGTTTGCAGGGGGGATTGAGCGTGGACAGTGGCGGATGCCAGCAACGTGAACAGAGCGAGAAACTTCAGCATAAACCTTCCTTCACCGTGCGCAGGATTCGGATAGAGCCTAACACCTTCGTCCCAGCGACTCCCACCACCGGCCCGATTACGGAATCAGCCTACAGCAGACAAGGAAAGGTCTTATTTACGCCTGACGCCCTCGCATAGAACCCTGAGCGCGGCATTTTGCCATGCGGATGTGTATCCGCTGCATGTGTTCTACAGGGAACGGGGGTTGGAGGCGCTGAAGGATTGCCTGGCTTCAAGAAAGAATATTTATGGGAGTGGTCAGCATCCGGTGCTGTGGCCGATCGGAGAGGAAACACTAAAATTCGGAATTGACCATGATGGTCAGTTCGATGGCTTGGGCAGCACCGGAGGGCAGGTTGGTGACGTATGAGGCATGGTTACCGCGCAGCAGCCATTTCAGCCCCCAGTTGTCATACATGGCGGATTGCAGAATATTTCGCTGCTCGTGTTTGGCCAGATGCTCAACACTTTCGGCGATGCTACCCGCCTCAATCGCCTCAAAGGCCAGCAGGAGCTCCGTCGATGACGGACGCACTATTGGTTTTGGCAACAACCCCGTTGCCAACTTGGCCGATATCAACCAACGCATGCCCTTCGTGCTCAGGGCGGCGAAGCAATTTGATGATCTGCTGCACGGCGACCAGCGCGAGCAGATTGAGCGATCCATTCGGGATATCGCCTGGGGTGGAGGCGTCCGATGAGGCTGATGCATCGCATCGGGCGGCGACGCGGCGTGTTGGCACTGGCGGTCGCTGCCTTCCTTACGTGGACAGCGATTGAGGCGCTATCGGATGAACCGGAAATTTCGCTGGTAATTGGCGAGCCGTACGAAGCCATGCGCCAGCGCTCCAGCGCAAGAATCGATCCCGTGATACCAGGGCACTCCTGGTTCAATGTTCCCAAGTCTGATGCCCGACTGCGTTTTGCAGATCCTGAGTATGGTTTTGTGACTCCACTGGCCCGCTTCTTCACAGTGGGTTTTGGACGTAATGAACGGATCGACGGTGTCCGCATGTCCCCACAAGTCGAGCCACTATTGCTCGACGACACCCTCAAGGTCGTACTCGATCTGCAGGAGCAATGGCGCAACGCTGGCTGGGTACCCATCCGGGTCCAAGACTTCCCATCGTTCGCCGACACCCCGCAATGGCGTGCCCAATTGCGAGATGTAAACAACGTTGGAAAAGCTTACTGGCGTGCAGGTGACAAGTACCAACTGATGCTGGTAGTTAGCCGTTTCAAGGATGTAAAACGCCCCACGGAAGAGCGCTACCTCATCACATTAGGCATCCACCGATCACGGGGGGTGCAATGACCCTCCCCCTCCTCAATCGTTAATCAACTTCCCAACCCGAATCGGCTCGCGCCCGGCCACTTTCGCCTGCCAGGTGCCCGGTTGCGTGTAGCGCCCGCGATCAAGCGCGAACAGCACGCCACTGGTGCCCGCGCGCACGGTGGTGACCTTGTCGTTCAACGGGTCGACCACTTCGAACAGCGCATCGCCCTGCTCCACCCATGCACCGGCCTCGCGCAGGAAGCTGACCACGCCGTGATGCGGTGCGAACAGGTATTGGGTGCCTTCGAACGGCATTCCCTCGCAGCACTCACTCGGTGCCGCCGGCCAGGTGCCCTTGATGAAACCCTGTTCGGCGAGAAAGCCCAGGATCGCCTCGCAATTGGCCCGGGCCTGATCGACCCGGGTGTCGCCCATGCTGCCAAGCTCAAGTGTGGTCGCCAGGTTGGCCGGTGGAATGTTGGCTTCGGGGAAAGCCCGGGCCAGGCGCAACCAGGGCGAGGAGCAGGATTCGTCGAAGGAGCTGCCACCGGAATCCTCGCACAGCAACGCCACCCCGGCTTTCAAGCGCGCCGCCAGCGATTGCCACTGCGGCCAGTGCTGCGGCAAGGCGTAGAGGTGAATCGCCGCGTCGAAGTCGCAATGCAGGTCGAGGGTGATGTCGGCGTCGCAGGCGTGACGCAGCAACAGGCGATGCATCGCTTCCAGCTGCGACGCCGGGGCCGGCAGGTCGTCGAGCACCTGGCCCATGGCCTGGCGAATCAGGGCGATGTTGGCCTCGGCATCGCTGCCCAGACGATCACCCACCCGCTGGGCGACCGGAGCGCTCAGTTCGACGAACGAGCGGTTGAAGTTCTTGCCGCTGCCCAGTTCGAAGCGGCCCATGTGGCTGCCCTGCAGGTGCTGGTCGAGACCGATGGGGTTGGCCACTGGCACCAGTTCGATCACGCCTTGCAATTGGCCCTGGCTTTCGAGTTCAGCCAGGCGCTGCTTGAGCTCCCAGGCGGTGCGCATGCCCGGCAGCTCGTCGGCGTGCAGGCTGGCCTGGATGTAGACCTTGCGAGTGCCCGCGCCATAACGGAATACGCTGAGGGTGCGCTCGGTTCCCAGGTGGCTCCAGGGCAGCAAATGGTCGATGCGTTGCATGGCAGAACTCCGATTTCTCTGTAGGAGCTGCCGCAGGCTGCGATCTTTTGATTTTGATTTTTTAAAAGAAAGATCAAAAGATCGCAGCCTGCGGCAGCTCCTACAGGGGGGAAATGTGATTGCAGGATAAATCATGAGCGAAAAAAAATGGCCACCGCGTCAACGGGGCCACTTTTTTGAACGGCTCGATTACTCGCCGTAGACGTCAAACTTGAAGTACTTGTCCTGCACCTGCTTGTACTTGCCGTTGGCGCGGATTTCGGTAATGGCTTTGTTGAATTGCTCGGCCAGGGCGGTATCGCCCTTGCGCACGGCAATCCCGGCACCACCGCCGAAGTATTTCGGATCGTTGTATTCAGGCCCCACGAACGCGAAACCCTTACCGGCGTCGGTCTTGAGGAAACCGTCGTCCAGGTTGACCGAGTCGGCCAGCAGCGCGTCAACGCGACCGGACACCATGTCCAGGTTGGCTTCCTGCTGGGAGCCGTAGCGCACCAGGACAATCCCCGCCGGTTGCAGCACTTCGGTGGCAAAACGGTCATGGGTGCTGGCGCGCAGTACACCGACTTTCTTACCCTTGAGTTCGGTCAACGGGTCCTTGACGTCGGAACCTTCCTTCATCACGAAACGTGCCGGGGTGTGGTAGTACTTGATGGTGAAATCAACGTTCTTCTTGCGATCGTCGGTGATGGTCATGGACGACAGGATGGCGTCGATCTTCTTGACCTTCAGTGCCGGAATCAGGCCGTCGAACTCTTGCTCGACCCAGGTACACTTGACCTGCATCTGCTCGCACAGGGCGTCACCGATGTCCACGTCAAAACCGGTGAGCTTGCCGTCAGGGGTTTTCATCGAGAATGGCGGGTAACCGGCTTCGATACCGATGCGGATCGGCTTGGCATCCGCGGCCACGGCGGTCAGGGACAACATCGACAGTGCCAGGGCACCGAACATCACTAGCTTCTTCATTTATAACTCCTGTGTGCGGAGACTTTTATTGGCAGCTTTCGGTCGTTGGCTTGTGGCCGGGGGACCGAAGTGGCCGGCAGTCTAGAGCGGCTATCACAGGGTAAATTATTTCGAGGCGACAAATAGTTATAGAAAGTGGCCGGCAAGCGGCAGACATGCCGGCGAAGGCGGACTTGAACATTGCGTTGGACTTTCGGGCCTCATCGCCAGCAAGCCGGCTCCTACGGGATTTGTGGGCTTATGTTGAATCTGTGGCGTTACGCGAATCTGTAGGAGCCGGCTTGCTGGCGATGCGATGGTGGCCGTTTCGCCGCCAGCGCTGCGATGCGCCGACCCGACAGGCCAGCGTTTACAGGGGGGTCAGCAGGCGCAGCCAATAGCGGCATTCGCCGCACTCAACTCGAACCCTTCATCCAGCCACCCGGTCACGCCGCCAATCATTTCCTTCACCGGGTAACCCAGCGCCGCCAGCTTCACCGCCGCCTTGTTCGCGCCATTACAGTGGGGACCTGCGCAATAGACCACAAACAGACTGGTTTTCGGGTAACCGCGCAAGCCCTCGGCAGTCAGCAGTCGCCCCGGAATGTTGATCGCACCCGGCACATGCCCCCGATCAAAGGCCAACGGCCCCCGCACATCCACCAGAATGAAATCGACTTCCCCAGCCTGTTGGCTGGCGTAAACATCGGAACAATCGGTTTCGAATGTCAGGCGGTTGCTGAAATGCATCAAGGCAATGGCCGAAGGGGCGGCGGGAATTTCGCGAACGAGGCTGGTCATGGGCAAGGCTCCGGGATGTCGGTGGGTGTGAACAGACTTTATCTGCCCACCATCAACGGCTAAAGTGGCGCACAAGACACTCACCGGGAACTTTCCGCCAAATGCATTTTTCTCCAGGACTGGTCGCGATCCTCGCCTACGATGGCCTGTGTACCTTCGAATTCGGCATCGCCGTGGAGATCTTTGGCCTGGCCCGGCCGGAGTTCGACTTCCCTTGGTACAGCCATCAGATCGCGGCCGTCGATCAAGGCCCGATGCGCGCCATGGGTGGCATCCAGGTACTGGCCGATGGCGGCCTGGAACTGCTGCAAGAGGCGCGGACCATCATCATTCCCGGCTGGCGCGATCGCCAGGCTGCAGTACCCGAGGAGCTGCTGACCGCCCTGCGCCAGGCCCATGCCCGGGGCGCGCGGTTGCTGTCGATCTGCTCGGGGGTGTTCGTGCTGGCCGCCACCGGTTTGCTCGACGGTCGCGGCGCCACCACGCACTGGCGCTACACAACGGAACTGGCCGAACGCTTCCCGAACATCCTGGTGGACCCGGACGTGCTCTATGTCGATTCGGGCCAATTGATCACCTCGGCCGGCAGCGCAGCCGGCATCGACGCCTGCCTGCATCTGGTGGCGCGGGACTTCGGCACCCAAGTCGCCAACTCGGTGGCGCGGCGCCTGGTGATGTCACCGCAACGCACCGGGGGCCAGGCGCAGTTCATTCCGACGCCGGTCAGCCCGACGCCACGCAGTGATCTTTCGCGTGTCATGCAGTGGGCTCGGGAGCGATTGCACGAACCGCTGGAGGTTCGCGACCTGGCCAGCGAAGCCGCCATGAGCGAGCGCACCTTCCTGCGCCGTTTCACCGAAGCCAGCGGCCAGTCGCCCAAGACCTGGTTGCAACATGAACGCCTGGGCCGCGCCCGGGAATTGCTGGAAAGCACCGACCAGCACACCGAGCAGATCGCCCATCACTGCGGTTATCGGTCGGTGGAAAGCTTCCGCGTGGCCTTTCGCAACGTGGTCGGCGTGCCGCCGTCGGTGTACCGGGAACGGTTTGGGCGCACCCGTGCTTCAGGGCTTGCGCAATAGATAAGTGTCCATGATCCAGCCATTGGCCTGCCGGGCCGCCTTGCGCACCCGCTCGATCTGCTGCGCCACCTCCCCGAGCTTGCCGCTGATGAGGATTTCATCCGGCGTGCCCAGATAGGCGCCCCAGTAGATCTGCGTCTGCTGGTCCGCCACATGCTGGTAGGCATCCTGGGCATCGAGCATCACCACCAGGGTGTCGGCATCGCTCACCTGCCCCGCTGCCAAGCGCCGGCCGGTGGTGATCTCGACCGAACGGCCGATCTGATTGAGGGGCACCTTGTGCTGCGCGGCCAGGGCCTGGACGCTGGTGATGCCGGGGATCACCTCGAACTCGAAAGTACAGGTGCCTGAAGCCAGGATCGCCTGCAGGATACGAATGGTGCTGTCGTACAGCGCCGGGTCGCCCCACACCAGGAAACCGCCGCACTGGTCATCCGCCAGCTCCTCATTGATCAGGCGCTCGAAGGTCTGCTGCTTGGCCAGGTTCAACTCATCGACGCTGGTCTTGTAGTCCACCTCGCCACGCTCGCGCTCCGGGCTCCGGGCCTCGACAAAGCGGTAGTGCGGATCGGTGATGTGGCGCTCGCATAGCTCGCGGCGCAGGTCGATCAACTTGTCCTTGTCCTGGCCCTTGTCCATGAGGAAAAACACATCGACCCGATTCAGCGCCTTCACGGCCTGCAGGGTGATGTAGTCGGGGTTGCCGGCACCGATGCCGATGACCAATAGTGTTTTCATCAGGACATGCCCTCGTTATCGCTGCACGGCAGCCGCAGCCGCCAGCAACCATGAAACTGCAGATCTATCGTCGACAGCGGCTCGACATCGATCAGGTTGAAGGCCGCCCCCTGCAGCACATGCATCAACGCGGCACGCAGGATGAATGGATGGGTCACGGCAAGCACATGGCCGGGCAACGCTTCCAGGGTTTTCAACCAGGCGGCGACGCGCTCGCCGACTTGCACCACCGACTCGCCGCCGTGGGGCGCTGAGCGCGGGTCGGCGAGCCAGTCCTTTAGTGATTCGGCCTGGTTTTTCTGCAGGTCGTTGATGCGTTTACCGCGCCAATCGCCGAAGTCACAATCGCGCAGGTCTGCGACGACTTCCACTGGTTTGCCGAACAGCTCGGCAGTCTGTCGGGTGCGCAACTCCGGCCCGCACAACAAGCGCGAGGCCTCCTTGAAGCGTGCCCCTCGGGAACCCCGCGCCGCTTGCCAATCCATCTCCAGGGGTTCGTCCACGGGAAAGCGTGCCTGTTTCTGTGCAAGGGTTCGAGCGTGGCAGATCAGGGTCAATCGGGTCGCCTGCACGAAAAAAATCACTCTGTTGGATAGAAAGGAAAATCGGCACCTGGCCGTAAGTCATTGCCCAATTGTGCCGTAAGAAAGTTCGTCAGGGGTTGTCATTTCAACGATTCGAACACGCTTCAAGGGCGACGCCCTACACGATTCTTCAACATCCCCTTCATCCGCCGCTGACAGCTATTTCCCGCCTGTTCGACCTTGGAAAAGTCCCGTCAAAATTAACTAGACATGTAGTGCGCTCTATACAAATACTGTTTTCAACGGATTAACGAAACACCTCATCCAGCAGGAGCCGGGATGCCCTCATGCGAAGGCCGGTCGCCGAGCTCTTTGATACAGGAGTGCACCCATGCTGGTCTTGCGCACCGTGCAACCCACCGACCTGCCCCAATTGCAGCGCTTGGCCCGCGAAAGCCTGGTGGGCGTCACGTCCTTGCCCGATGACAGCGCCCGATTGCGTGACAGGATTGTCGACGCCTGCACATCGCTGGATCAAAACGCCGAGTGTCCCGGCCCGCAAAATTACTTTTTTGTCCTGGAAAACCAGGCGGACGGGCGCCTGGTGGGCTGCTCGGAAATCGTCGCCACGGCCGGTTTCAGCGAACCCTTCTACAGCCTGCGCAACCGCCCTTTCACCAGCGCCTCGCGCGAGCTGAACATCGAGCACGGCGTGCCTGCCCTGTCGCTGTGCCACGACCTCAACGGCCACACCTTGCTGCGCGGCTTCCATATCGATTCGGCGCTGGTGCGCACGCCCCACTCCGAACTGTTGTCGCGGGCACGCCTGCTGTTCATTGCGGCCCATGCACAACGCTTTGCCGACGCGGTGATCAGCGAAATCGTCGGCTTCAGCAGCGATGACGGCCAGTCACCCTTCTGGGATGCCGTGGGCAAGCACTTCTTCGACCTGCCCTACGTCGAGGCCGAGCGGCTCTGCGGCCTGGAAAGCCGGTCGTTCCTCGCCCATCTGATGCCGCAATACCCGATCTACGTGCCGATGCTGCCCCAGGCCGCGCAAGACTGCATCGGGCGCATCCACCCCGATGGCCAGGAAGCCTTCGATATCCTTGAACGCGAAGGGTTCGAGACCACCAGCTACGTCGACCTGTTCGATGGCGGCCCGACCCTGCAGGCACGCACCGGCGACATTCGCTCGATTGCGCAGAGCCAGACCGCGCTGGTCTCGCCCGTTTCATCCATCGATGCCCGCGGCCGGTATCTGGTCAGCAACGATGCGCTTGGGCACTATCGCGCCATCGTCGCCGATCTCGACTACCGCGCCGGTCAACCCGTGGGGCTGGACTGCGAGATGTGCCAGGCGCTGCAGGTGACTGAAGGCAGCAACGTCCGGCTGATCGCGCTGTGAGTAACAAACGCCAGGATTCCCGTCGACAACACCCGAACGGGCTTGCACAAGGCACGCCCGCATGATCCTGCGCCCGGTCCAGGTGACCGACCTGCCCGCCCTGCTGGCGCTGAGCCGCCTGGCCGGTCGCGACTTGACGCCCCTGGTCAATGAAGAGCGCCTGACCCACCGCTTGCGCTGGGTCCAAAGAACCTTCGCCGAGCAGGTCGAACGCGCCGACGCCGATTACCTGTTTGTCCTTGAAGACGACGACCAGCAGGTGCTCGGCGTCAGCGCCATGACCGGCGCGGTTGGCCTGCGCGAGCCTTGGTACAACTATCGGCTCGGGCTGACGGTCAGTTCTTCACCCGCGTTGGGTATTTCGCGGCAAATCCCGACCCTGTTCCTCAATAATGAAATGACCGGTCAATCGGTACTTTGCTCGCTGTTCCTGCGCCCCAACCAGCGCCGGGGCAGCAACGGCCGCCTACTCACGCTGGGACGCCTGTTGCTGGCGGCGGAGTTCCCGCACCTGTTCGGCGAGAAAATGATCGCCGAGCTGCGCGGAAGTGCCGACGAAAAAGGTTGTTCACCGTTCTGGGACAGTGTGGGCCGGCACTTTTTCAAGATGGATTTCAGTCATGCCGAGCATTTGTCGGGGCTGGGCAACAAATCGTTCATCGCCGAGCTGATGCCACGGCAACCGCTCTACACCTGCCTGCTCACCGAACGGGCCCAAGCCGTGATCGGCAAGCCGCATCACGATGCCGAGCCGGCACTGAGAATCCTCACGGCCGAAGGATTCTCCCACCAGGGCTTCATCGACATCTTCGACGCGGGCCCGGTCATCGAAGCGCCGGTTTCGGCCATTCGCACCGTGCGCGACAGCCGACTCCTGGCATTGGCGATCGGCCCCCCGGACGACCAGGCACCGACCTGGCTGATCCACAATCGTCGCCTGGAAAACTGTCGCATCACCGCCGCCCCGGCGCAATTGAGGGGCGACATCCTGCTGGTCGACCGCCTCACCGCCAAACGCCTGCAGCTGCAACCCGGCGACTCGGTGCGAGCAGTGGCGCTGCCCAACCGACAGCAGCAGGCCGTGGCGGCGTAAAGGCGCCCTGCCTCGCCACAAGATTGACGCCTGTGGCCGGAAAACCGCTAAATTCGTCATCATTCCTGACCTGCCCCCGTGATAGCCTTTCACATCTTCGGCGTTGACACTTTTGCTCAAGCCCTTCCATTTCCATTGGTGGAACTCATATGTCCAGGCTTTCTCATCAAGATTTGCGCCGCAATTTTCGTCAACTGTTCGCGTCCAACACCTGCTACCACACCGCGTCGGTCTTCGACCCGATGTCGGCACGCATCGCCGCAGACCTCGGGTTCGAGGTGGGGATCCTCGGTGGCTCGGTCGCGTCATTGCAGGTACTGGGCGCCCCGGATTTTGCCCTGATCACCCTCAGCGAGTTCGCCGAACAGGCCACCCGTATCGGCCGCGTCGCCCAATTGCCGGTGATCGCCGACGCCGACCACGGCTACGGCAACGCACTCAACGTCATGCGCACCATCGTCGAGCTGGAGCGGGCCGGCGTGGCCGCCCTGACCATCGAAGACACCCTGTTGCCAGCCCAATTTGGCCGCAAGTCCACGGACCTGATCACGGTCGCCGAAGGTGTCGGCAAGATTCGTGCGGCACTGGAAGCCCGGTGTGACCGGGAAATGGCCATCATCGCCCGCACCCACGCGGGCATTCTGCCGGTCCAGGAGATCATCAGCCGCACCAAGCAGTACCAGGCCGCCGGTGCGGATGGCATCTGCATGGTGGGGGTGAAGGATTTCGACCATCTGGAACAAATCGCCGAGCACCTGAGCGTGCCGCTGATGCTGGTGACCTACGGCAATCCATTGCTGCGTGACGACAAACGCCTGGCCGAACTGGGCGTGCGCGTCGTCATCGACGGCCACGGTGCCTACTTCGCCGCCATCAAGGCGACGTACGACAGCCTGCGCGAACAGCGTCAGATCTTTACCCAGGCATCGGACCTGAGCGCGACTGAACTGACGCATACCTACACCCAGCCGGAGGAATACATCCGTTGGGCGGAAGAGTTCATGCACGTCAAAGAGTAATCGCACCCAAAAAACCTGTAGGAGCTGGCTTGCCAGCGATGACGCCAGCACAGCCAACACCTGCGTCGCCTGACTCACCGCCTTCGCTGGCAAGCCAGCTCCTACAAGGGATCACCGCCAGACACAAATCCCGGCAACACCCAAAAAACCTGTAGGAGCTGGCTTGCCAGCGATGACGCCAGCACAGCCAACACCTTCGTCGCCTGACTCACCGCCTTCGCTGGCAAGCCAGCTCCTACAAGGGATCACCGCCAGGCACAAATCCCGGCAACACCCAAAAAACCTGTAGGAGCTGGCTTGCCAGCGAGACGCCAGCACAGCCAACACCTCCGTCGCCTGACTCACCGCCTTCGCTGGCAAGCCAGCTCCTACAAGGGATCACCGCCAGGCACAAATCCCGGCAGCACCCAAAAAACCTGTAGGAGCTGGCTTGCCAGCGATGACGCCAGCACAGCCAACACCTCCGTCGCCTGACTCACCGTCTTCGCTGGCAAGCCAGCACAACAACTGTCGCGAAGACGCCTATTTGCTGGCCAACTCCATAATCATCCGCGACAGCAAATAGATCCGTGGCGCGACGCTGTCGATTTCGGCGTATTCCTCTGGCGTATGAATATTGCCGCCGACAATTCCGAAGCCATCCAGCGTCGGCGTGCCGACGCTGGCCGAGAGACTGGCATCAGCCGCGCCTCCGCTGCCCTCCTCCGTCAACTTGCGGCCGATTTCACCGTAGATGCCTTGGGCCATGGCCATCAGTCGATCGGATTCGGCGGTTTGTGGCATCGGTGGCAATCCACGCTTTAGCGTCGTGGTGACCTCGGTATCGGCAATCAGCTTGTCCTGGGAAACCCGTGCCAGATCTTTCTCGATCCGGTCGAATTCCTCCGGCACTGCTGCGCGCACGTCCGCCGCGGCCGTTGCCTGATCAGGAATCACGTTCTTGCGGTCGCCGGCATTGAGCACGGTGAAGTTGATGGTGGTTTTCTTCGCTTCATCGCCCAGTTTGCCCAGCTGCAGGATCTGGTGCGCCACTTCCATGGCCGCGTTGCGCCCCAGTTCCGGCGCAACACCGGCATGAGAGGCCTTGCCTTTGACTTCGACCAACGCCGTGGCACTGCCTTTGCGCCACACCACAAGACCGTCCGCCGGGCGACCGGGTTCGAGGTTGAGGGTTACGTCGTGGGCCTTGGCCGTTTTCTTGATCAGATCAGTGGCGATGTCCGAGCCGGTTTCTTCGCTGGCGTCGAGCAGGAATGTGATCTGCGCATAGTCCTTGAAATCGATATTTTTCAGCACTTTCAGCGCATAGATGCCGGCTACGATGCCGCCCTTGTCATCCATCACGCCCGGCCCGTAGGCGCGACCGTCCTTGATATGAAACGGACGTTCGGCAGCGGAGCCTTGCTTGAACACGGTGTCCATGTGCGCCATCAGCAGGATTTTCGCCTTGCCGGTACCTTTGAGGGTCGCGATGACATGGCTGCTTTTGTCCGGGGTATTGGGTACTCGCTCAATGGTCGCGCCGAGCTTTTTCAACTCTTCGATGGCGATGTCGCCGACCTGGGTCAAGCCGGGTTCGTAGCCGGAACCGGAGTCGATATTCACCAACCGTTCCAGCAGCTTCAAGGCTTCCCCCTTGTATTGCTCGGCGTGGGCCAGGACTTGTGCATGAGGCTCGGCGAATACGCCGGGGGCGAAGGTACCGAGGGCCAGGGCCAGGCTGGCGGCCAGCAGCGAACGAGACAGTTTGAGCGTCATGATCGGGTCCTTGATGCGTGTCGGGACAGGAACCCTACCTGACCAGGCGCCACAGCTCCATCCCGAAAGGAACACACATGAGCCTGGGTATCGATACTGAATGCTACGGCCCCTTCGCGAGCAGGCTCCCACAGAGATTGCGGTGTCGGTCAGACCGAGTCGAGCAATTCGTGCTGAGGTCGGTCATTGCTGCAGCAGATAACCCGATTTCGCCCCGTGGTCTTGGCCTCGTACAGCGCCTGGTCAGCGTCGTTGAGCCACAGGGTCGCGTCGCTGTGGCGGGTATTGAAGGCCGCCAGGCCGATGCTCAGGCTGACTTTCAGGGCCGGGTTCTGCTCGTAGCCCAGGGTTGCGAAGCGGTCACGCAGGGCGTCCATGGCCGCGGCAGCGCTGTTCAGGGGCAGGTCGGGAAGGATCACGCAGAACTCGTCGCCGCCATAACGCCCGGCCACATCGGTAGCCCGCAGGTTCTGCTTGAGCATCTTGCTCAGCTGGCGCAGCACGAGGTCACCGGCCACGTGGCCGTAGGTGTCATTGATGCTCTTGAAGTGGTCGATGTCGATCAGCGCGATAGCGCCGCCCTGATGCTGACGTTGGCAGCGCTGGAACTCGATTTCCAGCTGATCCTTCCAGGCGCCGTGATTGAGCAGGCCGGTCAGGCTGTCGGTGCGGCTCAGGGCCAGCAGTTCACGCTTTTGCTGGCCGAGGGTATGCGCCTGGCGAAAGCAGATCAGGCCCAGCGCCAGCGGGTAAAAACACATCAGGGGCAAGCAGGCGTAGAGCTGCAGCTGGGATGTTTCAGGGATGAACAGCGGCGTGAAGATCAACCAGCCGACACCAATCCCGAGCACCTGCGCGACCGTGCCCGCCAGCAGAAAACGCAGTCCGCCGATGGCCACGTTGTTCATCGCCATCATGGAAATGGTCGTTGCACTGGGCAGCGGATTGAACTGCATCGCGGCGACCCAGAAGCCGCCCATGAACGCGTCGACCAGCAGGTTGCGGTGTTCGGCGTGGTAGGGCCTCTCGCGCCGACGCGCCCATTGATAGGCCAGGTGCGGCCAGAGCAGGCCGTTGAATAACATGAGCCCCCATACCCAGGTTGCCGGGTTCAGCGGGTACATCGCCACAGCCACGCATATCAGCCCCAATACCAGGCCGAGGACGCGCGATGTGTAGAGCCTCCTGGCCAGTGAAAGTCCTTTTCCTCCCTTCTTTCCCATTGGGACCTCTGCACCACAGAACGAAACCTGTTCACACCGGGATAGCAGGTGTGCCCGAAGTCTAACAGGGCAACGTCAAATAGCCATCACCGGCTGGCGGGGCGAACTCCCCTCTCCTGCAAATTCGTTACGCCTGCAGAAACGGCTATACATGAAGATAAGGATTGATTCACGACGCTGAACAGGAGGCCCATGCAGACCTTTCAAGTACTGATCATCGGCAGCGGTTTTGGCGGCCAGTGCGCGGCGGTCAATTTGCTCAAGGCCGGCATCACCGACTTTCGCCTACTGGAACGAAGGGATTTCTTCGGCGGCACCTGGTGCCAGAACACCTACCCGGGCGCCGCGGTCGACGTGCCCTCGCCGCTCTATTCGCTGTCGTTCGCTCCTTACCGCTGGACGCAGATGTTCGCCGAACAGGCTGAACTGCACCGCTACACCCGCTACGTGATGGAGCACTTCGACCTGCGGGACCGGGTGGAACTGCAAGCCAATGTCGAGCGCGTCGAATGGGACGACGTGCATAAACAATGGGCGGTGCACAGCGCCAAGGGCACCTTTCATGCGCAATTCCTGATCAATGCCACCGGGCCCCTGAGCCAACCGGTGGTCCCGCACTTCGAAGGCCGGGAACGCTTTCAGGGCAAGAGCTTTCACACCAACAACTGGGATCATTCCTACGATTACCGGCAAAAGCGCGTGGCCATCGTCGGCAGTGGCGCCAGTGCGGCCCAGGTGATACCGGCGATAGCCCCGCACGTCTCGCACCTGCATGTGTTCCAGCGCACGCCGCATTGGGTGCTGCCACGGGCCGACCGCACCTTCGGCCGCTTCCAGCGCTGGCTGCTCGGATTCAAACCGGCCTACAAGCTGCTGCGCTGGCTGATCTACTGGCAATTTGAAACCCGGGTAATTGCCTTCAAATACTCGAAACCGGCCATCCGCGTGGTGCAACATCAGGCCCTGCGCTTCCTCAAGCGCCAGGTGCCGGATGCCGAACTGCGGCGAAAACTGACTCCGGACTACACCATTGGCTGTAAGCGGGTGATTCTGTCGAGTACGCTTTATCCTGCGCTGGGCCGCCCTAACGTGACATTGCACAGCCGCGAACAGGGCATCAAAGCCATCGATGAAAGCGGCATCGTCATGCAGGACGGCCAGCACATCGACCTGGACCTGATCGTGTGGTCCACCGGTTACGATGCCACCGACGGGGTGATTTCCTACCCCGTCAGCGGAAAAAACGGCGTCCGTCTCAGAGACGTCTGGGCGCAGTACCCCAGAGCCTACCTCGGCACCAGCCTGCCGGCCTTTCCCAACCTGTTTATCGTCACCGGCCCGAACACCGGTATCGGCCACACATCGGCGCTGTTCATCATCGAATCGCAGATGAATTACATCCTCGATTGCATTCGCACGTTAAAAGCACGCGGTTTGCGCAGCATAGAAGTACGCCCCGAGGCAGAACGTACCTACACTGAAATGATCCATAGAGAAATGCAGCGCACGGTGTGGAAGTCCGGAGGCTGCCACAGTTGGTATCAAAGCAAGAGCGGTCATGTGATTGCCATGTTTCCAGGGTTCAGTTTCAGCTTTCACCGTTTGACCCGAACCCTGAAACCGGCCGATCACATCGTGTCCTGATCAGATAGAAGGAAGGCGCCTGATGCTTTTACTGGTTGTCGCTATCGCGGTGTTCGCCGCCTGGAGCTGGCTGAGCTACCCGGCCATCGGGTACTGGCTGTATGACTTGAGCGTGGCCGTCGAGGCCAAGTTGTACAAACTGCACAAGATCGTCGTGCCCATCCCCGAGATGACTGTCTCGACCTGGCAAGGCGGGCCGTATGAGGCGTCCAGCAATGTGTTGATGCTGCACGGCTTCAGTGCCGACAAGAACCTGTGGCTGCGTTTTGCCCGGCACTTTGTCGGCAACTACCGGGTGATCATTCCCGACATCGCCGGGCATGGCGAAACCGGCTTCAAGGCCGGTGGCGGCTATGACATCCCGCTGCAGGCCAAGCGGATGATCCAGTTGCTCGACGTCTGCGGGGTCGACAAGGTGCATGTCATCGGCAACTCGATGGGCGGCTACATCGCCGCCTGGCTGGCGGCCAATTATCCGGAACGCATTGCCTCGCTCGCCCTGTTCGACCCTGCCGGTGTGACCTCGCCGGAACCCAGTGACCTGGAGCGGCATCTGGCGAAGGGCCACAACCCGTTCCTGATTCACTCGCGGGAAGAGTTCAAGTATTTCTATGGCATGACCATGGCCGAACCACCGTGGGTGCCGCGCGTGGTACTCGACGCCATCGCCCATCGCTATCAACAGTCGCGCGACGAACTGGAAGAAATCTTTCGCGATTTTCGCGCCAGCCCGCCCATGGAACCGAAACTGCCGGCGATCAAGGCGCCAGCGCTGTTGCTGTGGGGGCGCAAGGATCGCTTGATCGATGTCAGCAGCGTGGCCATCTGGAGCAAAGGTCTGGCGGATCTGCGGGTGGAAATATGGGAAGGCATCGGGCACATGCCGATGGTCGAAGCGCCTGCCGGTTCGGCCCACCTGTATCGGGAGTTTTTGGCATCGCTGCGCTCGGAAAGCCCGCAGGATCAACGACTGCACTGACCTGGCAGTCCTTTGCAGAATGAAGTTCGTCAGAAACTTCGTTTGCCGGCGTCGCTGAAGGCTGCGATCTTTTCTCACATCCTTCACGTCCACGCGCCAGGAATTGTATTCATGAGCCACCCGAGCTTCGTCAGCCCCGACCTGATCCGCCAACGCTTTTCCAAAGCGATGTCCGACATGTACCGCGAAGAAGTGCCGCTGTACGGCGCGCTGATGGAACTGGTGGAACAGACCAACCGCCACGTGCTGGACAACGACCCGCAAGTGGCCCGACAGCTGAACAGCACCGGGGAAATCGAGCGCCTCGACCTTGAGCGCCACGGGGCTATCCGGGTCGGTACCGCCGCTGAGCTGGCCACCCTCGCTCGCCTGTTCGCGGTCATGGGCATGCAGCCGGTGGGTTATTACGACCTGACCCCGGCCGGGGTGCCGGTGCACTCCACCGCTTTCCGTGCGGTGCATGAGGCGTCGCTGCAGGTCAGCCCGTTCCGGGTGTTCACCTCGCTGTTGCGCCTGGAGCTGATCGAAGACCTCGAACTGCGGGCCTTTGCCCAGTCGGTGCTGGACAAGCGTTCGATCTTCACCCCCACTGCCCTCGCCCTCATCGACCGCGCCGATACCCAGGGAGGCCTGACCGAAAAAGAGGCCGACGAGTTCGTCGAACAGGCCCTGGAAACCTTCCGCTGGCACCACAGCGCCACTGTCACCGCCGGGCAATACCAGCAACTCAGCGCCCAGCATCGGCTGATTGCCGATGTGGTGGCGTTCAAGGGACCGCACATCAATCACCTGACGCCGCGCACCCTGGACATCGACATCGTGCAGGCGCAAATGCCGGCGCACGGCATCACCCCCAAAGCGGTGATCGAAGGTCCGCCCCGCCGTCAGTGCCCTATCCTGCTGCGCCAGACCAGTTTCAAGGCACTGGACGAGCCGATCGCGTTCACCGATCAATCCGACACGCGCGGCAGCCACAGCGCCCGGTTCGGGGAAATCGAACAACGCGGCGCGGCCCTGACACCCAAGGGCCGGGCGCTGTACGACCGTTTGCTCAATGCCGCCCGGGACGAACTCAAGGACTTCCCCAACGAAGCCAACGCCACCCGCTACAACGAATTGATGGCCCAGCACTTCAGCGAATTTCCTGACACCCATGAGGGCATGCGCCAACAGGAACTGGCGTTCTTTCGCTACTTTGTGACGGAAAAAGGGCTGGCTGCGGCTGACCTGAAAACCTTGAGCCTCGAAGACCTGGTCAGCGGCGGGTATCTGCGAGTTGAGCCGTTGGTGTACGAGGACTTCCTGCCGGTCAGTGCGGCGGGGATTTTCCAGTCAAACCTGGGGGATGCCGCGCAAAGCCACTATGGCGAGCACTCCAACCAGCAGGCGTTCGAAAAAGCCCTGGGGCGTTCGACCATTGACGAACTGCAGTTGTACGCACAAACCCAACAGCGCTCGATCGAGCAGTGTCTTGCCACATTGGTTAATTGAACAACACCCCCCTGTAGGAGCCGGCTTGCCGGCGAATGCGTCCGCGAGACTTACGCAATGTTCGAAGACGCCTTCGCCGGCAAGCCGGCTCCTACAAAGTGATCATTTCAATTTTGCCAACAGCGCTTCAGCCGTGGCCTGTGAAGACGCCGGATTCTGCCCCGTCAGCAGCAGCCCATCGGTTCGCACGTAGCTCGCCCAATCAGGCCCCTTGGAAAAAATCCCGCCCTTGGCCTGGAGCTCGTCCTCCACCAGGAACGGCACGACCTTGGTCAGTTGCACCGCTTCTTCTTCGCTGTTGGTGAACCCCGTCACCTGCTTGCCCTTGACCAATGGCTGGCCGTCGGCGCCCTTGGCATGACGCAGCACACCCGGCGCATGGCAAACGGCGGCGACCGGTTTGCCGGCGTTGTAGAAGGCTTCGATAAGCGCAATCGAATGACGGTCTTCAGCCAGGTCCCAGAGCGGTCCATGGCCACCTGGATAGAAGATCGCATCAAAGTCTCCGTCCTTCACCGTACCCAGCACGACGGTCGAAGCCAATGCGGATTGCGCCGCAGGGTCCTGGCGAAAGCGTTCGGTGGCCTCGGTTTGCGCGTCCGGCTCGTCGCTCTTGGGGTCCAGCGGTGGCTGGCCGCCCTTGGGCGAGGCCAGGGTCAGTTGTGCGCCGGCATCCTTGAAGGCGTAATAGGGTGCAGCGAATTCTTCCAGCCAGAAGCCGGTTTTCTTGCCGGTGTTACCCAATTGATCGTGGGACGTTAAAACCATCAGGATTTTCATGTCGTCGTCACTCCATCTCGGGGCTGCAGGCAAACAGATAACTATCAGTTACAAGTTTAAACCCGGGGGGAATATTGCAGAGCACAACAACTGCGCCTTTCATTCGCTTGAAAATGCAGTCGTCTGTCGAGAAAAGAGTTCGCCCAGTGCTATGGCCTCGGCAATCCATGCACTGGTAAAGAACCCTGACACTGGGCGAACGGGGTGTATTTTAATAGATGTTTATGGATATGTCCGTGCCTGAAACATGAAATTTAATGATACGAACTTTTATAGTATTTCACCTGAAATACAATTCGGAACCAACAACTTAAACCCACCAGTTCGACCAAAGTAGTTGATTGTTCCTATACAAAAGTTGTACAGGAACAATCAATGGATAGAACACTCAACTTTTGGCTTTGGTGGTCACTTGCAGAACGTCGGTGTATGTCACGAAGACACTTTGCCCCACTTTCAGGTCCTTGAGCTTGGCTTGAACTTTCGGATCTTCGACCGTGATGGTCTTGGTCTGCCCCTGCGGGTTTTTGAAGGACACCTGGTTTTTCTTCAGGTCGATGTCGGTGATTTGCAGTTGGACTTGCACTTGGCGATAAGCTTCGCCGCCAGGGACGTTCCCGGGAGCGTTGCGGGCTTCACCGGCTCGCTCCGAGCTGCCCGGCAAGCCTTTGTCGACGTCGGTATCGAGGTAGGCCGCGACTGAGCGGGTGACCTTGATGTCGACCTGGTCGCCGGCCTTGAGGTTGTCGAGGTTTTTCGCCTTGTCGGTCAGTTGCACATGGACCTGACGACCTTCCGGCCCTTCAAGCACCACTTGATGTTTGGCGGCTTCGACCGAAACGACTTTGGTGCTGATCTGATCAGCTTCCACAACGGCGGACAACGGAATGTCTTCTGCAACAGCGCTAAAGCTGGCGGCAGACAGCAAGGTGGCGAGGGTGATGGCTTTGGTCAGTGCGTTGAGTTTCATAGGCAGAACATTCCCTGTGATGGAGGATGACAAACGGCGTTGAAGCGAAGGTTCAACGCCGTTTGAGGGATGAGCATAGACGCTGATCAGGGATTCTTCGCAGTTTCTTGCGCGGTGGATTCGCCGCTGGTCGTCCCTTTGCCGCTTTCCTTGCGCCGGGTCGGATCGGTGGGGCGCAGGGCGTCATTGTCGCGCTCGGTTTCTCCGGGTGGCCGTGGCTCGTCGGGGTTTTCGCTATCAGGGGTGGGTTTCATGGGGTGCTCCTCAGGCTTCGGGATCGTCGAGCTCCCGGGCAACGTTGATCGCCGGGGAGTCTTTGTGGGAGTGCTCCGCCCGGGCTTTGAGCGCCTGCCATTGTTCGAGATCGATGGCGCCCTGCCCCAACAGATCGTCGGCCAGACGCTGCAAATCCATGTAATAGGAGTCGGGGGACTGTTGCCAGTACGCCTCGTCTTCGAACAGGCGCTGCCACGCGTCAAGGTCGGGCGGTGTGAGGTCTTCGCGCATGGCGGACTCCAGCAGAGGCATTCGTACGGTAGAGGGGTGGACGCCGCGTGGAGTTCCGGTTGATTGGGAGAAGACGAAAGATGTAGGAGCTGCCGCAGGCTGCGATCTTTTGATTCTAATAACCGGTCATTTCCAGATACCCCTGCCCGCCATGGCTGCCGCTCAAACGCACCGGCCCTTCCCAGTAGGGAATACGCAAATCCATCCAGGCATTGGGATTCAGCGCACTGATGACGATGTCGAGGTGTTTGCCGGGGATCTGGATCGACCAGCGCACGGGCATCGAACGCCCGGCCACCTGGGCGGTGTCCTGCGGAGTGAGGCGGATCTCGTCGGCATTGAGCATTTCGGTCTGGCCCCGAGCGTCGATCCAGGTGCCGGTCAGGTACGGTTCGCCGTGCTTTTGCCGCATGCGATAGAGCATCACCTGCTCGCCGCTGTCCAGGTGCAGGGAAAACCAGTCCCAACCGCTTTGGTCGGCGGTCAGGGGCTGGCTGCTCCATTCCCGGTCGAGCCATGCGGGGCCGCTGACCTGAAAGCGCTGGCCGTCGATCTCGAGGGTGCCGCTGGCCTGGAAAAACGGCTGGCTGTAGTAATAGGACGCCTGGCCCTGTTCGGATTTCTGACTGAAACCCTTGTCGCCCTGGAGCACCAGCGGTCGGTTCGCGGTCAGCCGCAGTTGATAGCTGAATGCCTTGTCGCGGGCGCTGAGTTGCAGATCCGCCAGGGGATCGGCGCCCGTTGCCTGACTGCTGAAGCGCCAGTCGTCGATCCACGCGTTGAACGGCGTCAGGCTCACCCCGGCCTGTCCAACGCCGCCACGGGCATAACGCTCGGCGGCGTGATGCACCGAGGCCGAGGTCACCGCCGCGTGGCCCAGCCATAACGTCTGGTTGCTCCAACCGGACGCCTCGGGCGTGGCTTTCAAGGCACTGCGAAACAGCGTCCACTGCGCGCCGAACTCGCGGCCCTGCTCATCCTTGAGGTTGGCGGTGACGTACCACCATTCGATGCGAAAACCGTCGTGCGGGCCATGATCCGCCGGGAAGCTGAACACCCGACCGGGCACGACGGGCGTAAACGCGGCCGCTTGATTGCCGAGGCCGGCGAAGCCCTTTTCATCTGGCGCCGGCTGATCGCAACCGGCGAGCAGCGCTGCGGCCAGGCAGAGCCCGAGCTTAATCCTCATGGGCAAAGGTCCTCAGCAGGTCCGCCGGTTGCGTGCGATACAGCGAATACAGCGGCCACGCCGACGCCAGCAAGGTCGCCAGCAACGCCAGCGCCATCAACTGCAGCAATTGCAGGGGAAACACCTGCAGCGGCAGGCGCCAACCGAAGGCCTGGACGTTGATCACCGCGTCCAGGCACCAGGCCAGCGCGATGCCCAAGGGCAACGCAAGCACCAGGGTCAGCAGCGCCAGCAGCCAGGTTTGCCCCAGGTTGAGCAGCATCAGTTGCCGACGCGTCACGCCCAGCGCCCACAGCGGCGCCAGTTGCCCGAGACGGCTCTGGCTTTGCGTCAGCAGGCTGATGAACAGCGCCACGCCGGCCACGCAAAGGGTCAGGCTATTGAGCGCGGCGGTGGCGGCGAAGGTGCGCTCGAACACTTGCGTCGACCAGCCCTTGAGCCGGGCCTGATCGACGATGCGACTGTCCTCCAGAGCGAAGCGCGCCTGCAGCGCGGTCACGAACGGCGTTATCAATGCCGGCTCGATGCGCAGGTTGAAGCGGTTCGGCGTCAGTTGCGGCCAGCCGCGCAACAAGTGATCGACGTTGACCAGCAGGTGGCCCTTGGGATTGCCGTAGTCGGCGTAGATGCCGACGATGCGCGGCGACCAGGGACCGTTGGGCGTGGCGATCGTCAGGTGATCGCCGAGCTTGACCTTCAAGCGCCGCGCCAGTTGCTCGCTGAGCATCAGCGTATCGTCCGCTGCCAGGCGATCCCAGGGCTTGTCGTCCAGGGCTTCAAGCAACGGCCAGTGCTGGCGATAGGTCGGGTGATCGATCACGCCAAAGACATCCGCCGGCCAGCCTTGCAGTTGAATCGAGACCTGCCAGTTGGGCAACACCGCCGTCGGCTGCGGTTGTTGCTTGAGCCAGTCGTACATCTCCCGAGCCTGGGCCGGGTTTTGGGGATTGAGGTAGAGCTCGGCGGTCAGCCGTTGTTCGAGCCAGTTGCTGAAGGTCTGGCGGAAACCGGCGGTCATGCTGCCGGCGCCGATGTTGGCCGCCAGGGCCAGTAATAGCGCCATCAGCGCCAGGCTCAAGGCCGGCAGTTGCTGCCGGCAATCGGCGACGAACCACTGGCCGAGCACCGAAGAACTGCGGTGGGTCAGCCCATTGAGCACGGCATTGAGGACCACCGGCAACGCCAGCGCGGCCCCCAGCAATAACGCGGCCATGAGCACAAAACCGCTGGCCAGGCTGTCTCCGCGCAGCAAGGCCAGCAACGCAATGGCCAAGGCCAGCGCCGCCACCCAGCCCTGACGACGCAACCAGCGCGCATGGGCCTGATGCCAGGCCTGCGGATCGGCCAGGGCAAGCAACGGCAAGCGCGCTGCACGCCACAGACTGTTGGCACCGGCGAGTGCCGCGCCGAACAGGCTCAGGCCGACGCCGCTGAGCCACCACAACGGGCTCAGGCTCAACTGCCCCGCCACTTCGGCGCCGTACAAGCCGCGCAGGCTGGCGGCGACATCCGGCAGCAGCACGCTGGCCAGCAGATAACCGCTGACGACCCCGGCCACACCGCCGATCAGGGCCAGGCCGCCCAGTTCGACGGTGAGGCAGGTTATCAGCATCCGCGCGCTGACCCCGCAGGCGCGCAGGGTCCGCAGCAAACCGCGACGCTGTTCCAGCGCCAGCCCTATCGCGGCATGCACGATAAACAGACCGACCACGAACGACAGGAACCCCAAGGCGTCAAGGTTCAGGTGAAAGCTCTCGGTGAGGCGCGCCAGATTGTTTTCTTCGCCGCTGCTCTTTAGCTGAAGTTGCCCCTTGAACGGATCGGGCAGCGTCGCGGTGAAATCCTTGGGCAACAGTAGACGCGACAACTGATCCGGCAAACCGAGAATCTGCTGGGCAAACCCGATGTCCACCAGCAACACCCCCGGCGCCATATCCGCTTGAGCGTGCAGCGGCGGCAGGGCCTGGCCGTTCAAGGCCAACGGCCGCTCCCCTTCCGTCAGCCCCAGACTCTGCAAGGTCTGCGGTGAAATCCAGGCGCTGCCCGGCGCCGTGAAAAACTCGACAACCTGCTCGATGGCCAATGCCCGCCCCGCCACCTCGGCCCCGGCCGGCAGCGAAACGGGCTCGATGCCCATCAGTTGCAGGCGCTGGTCCTCATGGCCCTTGAGCGTGACTCGCCCCTGCAACACCGGCGACACCGGCCAACCGGCGCGGCGCAGGTCGACAAACCACTGCTGCGGGAAAGTCCCGCCAGCGGGCGCACTCAGGCTGGCCTGGGGTTCGCCGCCGATCAGCTGACTGGCCCGGGCATAGCTGTCCCGCGCCTGGCTGTTCAACGCTTGCACCCCGGTGAGCAGGCTGGTGGCCAGCCACAGCCCGGTCAGCACGCTGAAAAACTGCACCGGGTGCTGTCGCCAATGACTGAGCAGCGCGCGCAGGGTTTCGCGAAAAATGCGCATCTCAGCGTTCGTCCACAGTCGCCAGCCGACCGCCGTGCAGCACCACCTTTTCGGCCATTCGCGCCGCCACGCTGGGGCTGTGAGTGACCATCAGCAGGGTCGTCGGACTGTCGTCGAGCAGCTCCAGGAGCAACTTCAGCACTTCGTCGCTGGTGCCTTCATCGAGGCTGCCGGTGGGCTCGTCGGCCAACAGCAACTTCGGTTGCGAGGCCAGGGCCCGGCCCAAGGCGACCCGTTGTTGCTGGCCGCCGGAGAGCTGTTCGGGATAGCGCCGCAGCAAATCGCCCAAGCCCAGGCGCTGCACCAGATGCGCCTGCCAGCGCGGATCATGGCGGCCGGCAAGGCGCGCCTGAAACGCCAGGTTGTCCTCCACCCGCAAGCTGCCGATCAGGTTGAACTGCTGGAACACCAGGCCGATTTCGCTGCGTCGCCAGCTCGCCAGTTGCCCTTCGTTCATCTGCTCCAGCCGGTGTTCACCGCTGCGGATGCTGCCGCGATCGACCTTGTCCAGCCCGGCGATCAGGTGCAGCAAGGTGCTTTTGCCACTGCCTGACTCGCCCATCAACGCCAGGCTGCTGCCGGGTTTGAGGGTCAGGTCGACACCTTGCAACACCGGCAAGGGGCCTTGCGGGGTGGCGTAGCTTTTGAAGACACCCTGGACTTCAAGCATGGGAGAACCCGTTCGATGAGCGTGGGCCAAGAATAGCGGCCCGGAATGGTTTTTGTCCGTCGCCGATTGTGGCACTGCCCGGCCACCGCCATGCCGGCACCTCGGTGTCGGTGGACATGGTGCGGGCGATGAGCCCGGAGATGTGCTTCGATTTCCTGGCGATTCGCCGTCAAGCTGCAAGGGAACGGGAAGAAGCTTGGGGAGTTGAAGGGCAGCCTCGACACCTTTGGGCCGCAGTTCAATATCGTTACGCCGTAAACCGCGTCGCGCCCTTCGCGAGCAAGCCCGCTCCCACACTCGATCCGGTGTATGACACAGGTCCAATGTGGGAGCGGGCTTGCTCGCGAAAGCGGTCTATCGGATTACACAGAAACCGCTTCAACCACAGGCATCTGCCACTGCTGCTCGATCACCTGCCGCTCAGGCCCGTACAACCGCAGCACCAGGGTAAACGCTCCAGTCGCCGGCGTCGGCAACCAGTTGCTCTGTTCCTGCGGGGCTGAGGTCTGCATCAACAACGTCAACCCACCATCGCCATCCACCTGCAAGCGATCCCGACTGCTCAAGCAATAACGATCGATCGGATTAGCCACCAACTGCCGGTCCGGCAAGTCGTACAACGTCAACGACCAGAACTCGCTGGCCGGTGGCAGTTGCCCCGGCGCGAAACGCAGTCGATAACGCCGCCCACCCTGCAATGGCTGCCCCTGACTGTCCTGGCGGGTGCCGGTGTAGAACGCCTCTTCGACACTGTTGCCGTAGATGCCGACATGGGCCGCGACGGCGCGGTTGAGGTAATTGCCCTGCATCGCCTCGCGGTTGCCAAACAGGCCGACAGTGCTACGCACCCGCGCCACTGCCGCTTGCAGTTGCGCCTGGGCATCCTGGATGCCGGCGATCAGTGCCTGACGCTCATCCGCGGCTAAGACCGAGAGATCAAAACCCTGGCCGGGCACGATGCCGATCCGCGCGAAACGTGCGCGCAAAGCCTGTTCGGACGGTTGCGTCGGGCACAGCGTAAGGAGGTGATTGAGCACCGCGATAAAGTCCGGTCCCAACCCGGTTTTACTGTCCCACTCCGGCCAGACAATCGCCGGCGCCACAGCGGGCGAGGGTCCGCCGGTGTATTCGTGCAAGGCGCGCAATCGATACTGCTGTTGCAACGCCCGCACCTCGGGCAAGTCGTCGGCGCTTCGCAGCCCGGTGCGCCCGAGCACCATGACGATCGCGGTTTCGCTGCGTAGCACCGCCTTGATCCCGGCCGGTGTCGGCCCCTGCCAATCCGGCCCGGCGATCAGGTAGTCCCCTGCCCCGCGACCGGTGCTGAGCACGCCGACATAGGCAAAATTGTGGGTGTACTGGTCGACCAACTGATGCACGTAGTAGCGGTTGTCGGCGACCGCCGGCACGCTCAACACCTGCGGTTCGCTACGCAGGTCGAGCCAGGCCCAGGAATAAGGCGTGTCGTTGTTCGGGGTGACGATTTCGCGGTTGTTCGGCGTGTACAACTCACTGTAGTGACGGAAGCGATTGAAGCCGCCGACGAACTCCGGCGCCGCGGGGTTTAGCAGTTGTTTTTCCAGCGTCTGGTAGTGCATGAGCATCGGGTAGGCGTAGATCCACGCCTCCCGGGCAATGCCCCGCAGGTCCTTGGAATCGGCGGCGAACAGTCCCCGTGGCAACATCAGGCTGCCGCCCAGTACGCCCATGCAGCCCAACAAACGGCGACGGGTGAAGATCCCGTTCATGGCTCGACCCTCACGATGGTGGGTAAGTGATAACTGCCATCGAGCGCTCCGGCCTTGGGCAGGTACAGGCGCAACAGTAAATTGAACGGACCTTCCGGCGTCGGCAGCCAGTTGCCCTGTTGCGCCGCCTCAGGTGCGTGGGTTTGCAGGAGCAGGGTCAATCCGCCATCGGCGTCATGGCGCAGGTCGGGGCTGCGATCGCCCAGGGCGTAACGCTGGATCGCATTGGCTGCGAGCAACTGGGTCTTGCCGTCATACAAGGTCAGCGACCAGAAGGCATTCACCGGCGGCAATTGCCCGGCCGGGAAATGCAGGCGATAGACATGGCGGCCGTCCAGTACCTGGCCTTGCACATCGTGCAGCGCCATCGGGTACACCGCTTCCACGGCATCGTTGGCGTAGATGTAGCGCCAGGCCACCGCCGCCCGGGTCAGGTCGTCGTCACCGAATTTGCCGACGTTGGTCGGTGAGCGAAACCAGCCTTGTTGCTCTACCGAGAGCTGGCTGGACGCGGCGCGCACCTGTTCGCGGCCGGCTTCGGCGCCTTGGGCGATCGCTGCGCCGAGTCCTGCCGGCGCCTCGAACGCCGCACCGGGCACGATGCCGATGGCGGCAAAGCGAGCGAGTTTTTCCTGTTCGCGGGCGGTCCATCGGTGCAATGGCGCCAGGGCATTGAAGGTGTTGAACAGAGCAGCGGCCGGACCTTGCTTGCTGTCCTGATAAGCCGGCAGTTGCAGCGCTGGCAGCACCTCGGGAGCGTTTGCGGCGATCACTTTTGAAAGCGGCTGCAAGGCATAACCGGTCAGCACTTTTGCTGCCTCTTGCTGGTCGGCCTCGCCCTTGACTTCGGTGCGCCCGAGCAAAAACACCAGTCGACTCGGCGAGCGAATCACGCCGCTGAAACCGGTCGGCACATCGCCCTGCCAGTCCGGCCCCGCGATCAGGTAGCGCCCGGCCTGGTTGCCGGTGGCGCGCGTGCCGATGTAGTCGAGGTTGTCGGTGCGCATGTCGATCAACTGAAAACTGTAGTAGCGTCCTTGCACGGCCGGCACTTGCAGCACCTGCGGTTCGTCGCGCAGGTCGAGCAAGGCGCGGGAATAGAAGGTGTCGTTGTTGGGCGACACCACTTTGTTGTCCTGCGGGCCGAGCAGGCGTGGCTCGCTGTAGAGTCGGTTGAACGGCAGTTTGGCAGCGATGGCGCTGAGCACCTTGTCGTGCTCGACGGTGGCGAAGGCAAACACATAAGCCTCCTGCGCCAGCGCCTTGGCCTGCGGTTGATCGAGGGTCGCAGCGTGAACGGTGCCCAGGCTTGCGCCCAGGGCGAGTGCGGATATCCAGTGGCGCACGGTAGGTCTCCTTGCAGATAAACGACAGCAAACACCATTCCCTTGTGGGAGCGGGCTTGCTCGCGAAATCGGTGTGTCAGACAACATCGCAGTCGACTGACACTCCCTCTTCGCGAGCAAGTCCGCTCCCACATTGGGTTTGCGGTGACTTCGGGTTATTTGGCCCAGCGCCGCAGATCCGACGGGGTGTAGTCGTCGGTCTTGGCGGCGAAGCCGACGCGCATCGGTTCGGTTTCTTCGTTGGCCAGGCCACCGGCGTAATAGCGCCCGGAGATCAGGTCATAGGAAGTTTCCAGCACGTTGTAGGTGAAGCCGTGGTCGTACTGCTGGATCGCATGCAGCTCACCGCTGCGCCACAGCTCGCCGCGACTGTCGTACTGGTCCGACTGGGCGATCTGCCAACTGTCCTCGTCCACGTAGAACCGGCGCTTGGCGTAGATGTGCCGGGCGCCCGGCTTGAGCGTGGCCTCCACCACCCACACCCGATGCTTCTCGTAGCGGGCCAGGTCCTGGTTGACGTGGTTGGGCTTGATCACGTCGTCGTACTTGAGGTCACGGCTGCCGATCTTGTAGCTGTTGTAAGGGATAAACAGCTCCTGCTTGCCCACCAGCTTCCAGTCGAAACGATCCGGCGCGCCGTTGTAGCCGTCGATGTTGTCGGCGGTGATCAGGCCGTTGCTGTAGCGGGCACTGTTGTCGTAGGCGATCATCGGCGCGCGACGCACACGGCGCTGGCCCGGCAGGTACTGCCAGGCCGAACGCGGCTCGGCGACCTGGTCGATCGGTTCATGCACCAGCACCGCTTCACCGGACAGGCGCGCCGGTTCCAGCACCCGGCTCTTGAACATGAACAGAATGTTCGAGCCCGATTCCAGCCCCCCCACGGTGTCGGCGAAGTTGATCAGCGACTGGTTGCGCACGTAGCTGGTGGCGCCGTTTTCACGCACCAGTGCGGCGCTGCTGATGCGCTCGTAGCTGCCGCCGCGATAACGGGTCATGTGGTTCCACATCACCTCCAGGCCTTCGGTGGGCAGCGGAAACGGAATGCCCCGCGCATAGTCGTGCAAGCCATTGCCGCCGTCGGCCATGCTGGTTTTGGCGACGTTGTCGCGGCTCGCCGCCAGCACTTCCTTGGGCAGGTTGGCGCTGCGATGGCTGGGGTAGATGTTCATCTTGTAGCTGTCGGGAAAGCGCTTGAACAAAGCGATTTGCCCGGGGCTGAGAAACTTCTGGTACTGCGCCAGGTTCTGCGCGGTGATGGTGAACAACGGTTTTTCGGCAGCATAGGGATCGCTGTAGCCGCCCTTGCTGTCGACCGTCCCGGCGTTGCTCGCCAGGCCACCGCTCCAGGCCGGAATACTGCCGTCGGCATTGGCCGCCATTTCCGAGCCCATGGGCGTCAGGTTTTTGCCCAGGGCAGCCGAATCGGTGCCTTTGGCCTGGGCCAGGCCGACGCTGCAGGCCAGGGCCAGCACGCACAATTGCATACGCATAACGGTTCTCCTTAGAAGTCTGCCTTGAAGCTGACGGATGCGAAGTCGCGGTCGTCGAGGGTGCTGTAGTCGTTGGAACCGAAGAAGGCGTTGTAGGCCAGTTCCACGCTGTAATCGTTCATGTAGACGCCGGTCAGGCTCACGCCCAGGGCTTGCTGACCTTCCTGGAACGGCCCTTGGGGATCGTAGGAATACCCCTCGACGTCATGCCGCCAGTTGAGTGCCGGGATCAGGTTGATGCCGGGCAGCACGTCGCTGTATTCCAGGCTCGCGCGCAGGCGATAGCCCCACGACCAGTCGGTGGCAAAGCCCTTGTCGGTGCAGTACTGGTTGGTCACACCCGAGGCCACGGTGTTGCACGGTGTGCCGTTGCGCGTCGAGCTGCGACCGAACGCGGCGCTGCGACCCAGGCGCTCATCACCGAGGTCGTCGATGTGCACCACACCGGCCTCGCCGAACAGGTTCAGGCGCGTGGCACCCAGCACGTTATCGATAGCCTGGGTCGCCGAAGCGGTCATCTGCCACACGCCTTTGCGCTCCCACGCGTCAAAACGGTCGCCTCGGTTGACGTTGAACCCGGCTGGCAACTCCACCCAGGAACTGCCTGCCGCACCGGAAATCACCGCGACATTGACGTCCGGCGCGTTGATCGACAGCGGCATGTTCGGCCGATAGCTCACCTCGCCGGCCAGGGAAATCCCGCTGATCGGTTCGACGCCGTTGAGGCTGATGCCGTACAGGCGAATGTCCTCCGGAAACGCCGCCGCATAACTCGGCGCCTGGATGCCGCCGGGGAATGTCCCCCGCGCTCCGATGTTCTTCGCATCGAGGGTGAAGTACGGCAGCCGCGAGTGGTAATTGATGAAGTAGATCGCCGCTTCGGCATCGTTCAGCGCCGGGATCATCTGGCGCAGGGCGAAACCGAACTGGCCGTTGTCCGACGGTGATTCATTGCCCCGGGAGGTGGCGTACAAACCGGCGGCCTGCATCTGCTGGTCGGTCAGGGTCTGGCTCAGGTACAACGGCCCGCAGCCCTTCTGGATCACGTCGCTGGCAGCGAAAAACGTGCCGCAACCATCGAGCACGCTGGGCCTCCAGTTGTACTGGTAGAAGCCTTCGAGGTTGGTGGTATCGGTCAGGCCGAAACTGAAGGAGACCATTTCCACCGGCAACTGGCCTTCCTTGATTTCCACGCCGGGGCGGTTGAAGGCCGAGATGTCCAGCGGGTTGATCACATTGATGCCGTTCTGGATCAGCAGCGACTCGCCCCAGGACAACACCTGGTTGCCGACCTTCACGCTCAGGGGGTGCTCGGCCACCTGGAAGTCTTTCCAGACATAGGCGTCGAGCATTTCGAAGCCCTTGAACTTCGACAGGTCGTCCCAACCTGAATCGTCAAAATCCTTGAACCGCGCCTGGCGGGTTTCGTAGGCGTGGTCGTACCAGTATTTGAAGCGCAGGAACGCGCCCTGGCCCTGGCCATCGAGACTGAAATCGGTCAGGCCCTTGAAGACCTGCGAGATGGGGTCGCCCTTCTCGAAGTTCAGCCGGTTATCGTCGGCGCTGACGCTGGTGCCGTTGGCCTGCACCCCCTGGGCCTGAAAGGCGTTGGCGCGGGTCATGAGGCTCTTGTCGGGGTTTTGCGTCGACCAGCTGCTGCCCAGGCTCAGGGCAGTCTTGGTCGACAGGCTCCAGTCTTCGTTGATCTCGAAGGTGGTCGCGGATGCAGGCCCCGCCAGTAAGGCAAGGATAGCCAGCGCAAGGGGTTGCGGGCGGGGGTGGCCAGGCCGGTTCAGTCGTTGGCGGACTGTGGCTGTGGCCGAGCGTTTTCTTATCATTATTAGGCTCCGGTCAGGATTACTCAGCCTGGTCACGGTGCCTGAGCCTTATCGTCCACACGCAAGCGATGACTGACAAAAAGCAATCATCGGCTGTATCCGATTTACTGTGGGAGCCGGCCTGCCGGCGATGACGGCCTCACAACCGCCGCATGCCCCAAGGCCGCATCCGATCCACTGTAGGAGCAGCCGGTCGACGCTCGATTGCTCCGGGCGGCGTTCCGACGATGGAGGTCAACGATGACGCGGGGAACCTGACACCCCGCGGTGCTCTCAGGTTTTTCGCGAGCAAGCTCGCTCCTACAACCCCAACCGAAACTGCTTCGGCGTAATCCCGAACTGCTTGCGGAACGCCCGGATGAAATTACTTGGCTGCCGATAGCCAAGGCGTTCGGCAATCCGCTCTATGGGCTGATCCCCCGCCGTCAGCCAATGCCGCGCCAGCTCCAGACTGTCGCTGCGGACATGTTGCGCGGCTTCAGTCTGCCAGTGTCGCAACATGCTCTGGTGCAGGAACGGATTGGCGCCTAGCAGGGGTTCGTCGAGAATGGCCAGCGGAACATCAAGGCGCGGATGCGATCCCTGTGAGACTTCGATGCCGACACTGCGCAACCACTCACCGGCCGCCTGCTGCGGGGTCAAGGTCACACCCAGGAACACCTCGCCCGGTGCCCGCCCGAGTCGGCGGGCGATGTTGCGCACGAGGGTCAAGGTGGCCGCATCCAGTCCGAAAAAATGCGGCAATTGCTGAGCAGCGCGCAGGTGCAAGCGAGCCTTTCCGTCAACCTCCTCCAGTTGCGCCTGCACGTAGTTGGTCACACGGGGCAGGAACTCGGTGAAGCAGGCGAGGCTGGCGCGCAGGGTCGTGGCGGAATCGAGCAGTATGTTCAAGCCTTGCAGGCTGGTGGTGGCCATGCCGTTGACCAGTTCGCAGCCAAAAGTGGCCCCGGCGCCCTGGCGCTCGCATTCGTGCCACAGCTGTTCGACCAGGTGCGCGGGAACGCGCAAGCCTTGCCCCTCCAGCAGCGACAGACAGATCCCGGCCCGTTGCAGCAGCTGTTCCTGGCACAGGCCGGAACGCTGGGCATGGCTGAGAATGGTGCGGGTGAATGCACTGGAGGCGAAGGTTTCAGTGGTCATGGCGCACGGCGTCTGGAAGGCAGGCGTGTACTTATGCCAGTCTCTGTGATATCGATCCAATGCATTAAAAGTATCCGCTGAATGCAGGAGACGCATGATGGACCTTCGACAACTTCGCCACCTCGTCGCACTGGCCGACTACCGCAGTTTTGGTCGCGCCGCCGAAGCGATCAACCTCAGCCAGCCGGCCTTCAGCCGCAGCATCCAGACTCTGGAACGGGACCTCGATTGCGCACTGGTGGAGCGCAGCAGTCGCGAATTTCGCCTGACCGGCCAGGGCCAACTGGTGCTGCAGCACGCACGGCGTCTGCTTGCCGGTAGCCAGGCGTTGCACAACGAACTGACCCAATACAACGGTTTGACCGGCGGCGAACTGCACTTCGGCAGTGGCCCTTACCCGGCGCAACTGCTGGTGCCCGAAGCCCTGGCTCAATTCATCCAGGCGCACCCGGCGATCCGCACCCGTTTTCATCTCGGCGACTGGGAGCAATTGGCGCTGTGGTTGCGCGAGCAGCAGATCGAGTTCCTGGTCGCCGATTCGCGCTACTTCACCGGTGACCCGCAATACCAGGTCCAGCTGCTGCGGCCACGGCGCGGACGCTTTTTTTGTCGCATCGATCACCCTCTGGCCAACCGCCAGAACCTGTCGCTGCGTGCCCTGCTCGACTATGCCGTGGTCGGTACGCGCATCCCGCCGATGATCCGCAAGATCCTCGCCGACGTGCAGGGCGAACCCGACTTCAACCCCAGCGTCGAATGCGCGCAATTCGACGCCATCTGCCGCGTGGTCAGGCGCTCCGACGCGGTGGGCATCGCCACCATGGAAGCCCTCGCCGAACAGGTCGACCAGGGGCTCATTCGGCTGCTGGACTTTGTCGACGTGCCCAGCGACGACCCCGGGTTGCTCCTGCATTACGGCATCGTCAGTCGCGTCGGCTATTCCCTGACGCCGGCGGCGCGGGCGATGGTCGAGGCGATCATGCAGGTCGACGAGCATTTGCTGGTGGCGGTTTCGGGGTAAATCGCATCAGGCACGGCGCGACAACGCCGGCTGCGCCTGCAACGCCCGCGGCTCACCCAAGGCCCGCAGCAGGCAATGCACCGCCTCCTCGCGACTGCGTTCGAAGCGATAGCGCGATTCGATGTACAACGCCAGTTTCAGCTCCACCGGTTCCTCCAGCGGCAACGGCACTTGCTGCAAGCCCAGTGCACTGGCAACCCGGCTCGGCAGACTCATGCCGAACGGCTGGCGATCGGTTATCAGGCGCGCGGCCAGGGTACTTTGCGTACTCATCGCCAGGGTCCGGCGCATACCTTTCAAGCCCAGCCGCAGGTCCACCGGGCTGAGGCCGTCGCGGCGGCTGGACACCTGGATCTGCGGTTGTTGGAGATAGGCCTCGAGGGTGCGCGGCGGATCCTTGAGGGCGGCGCCAAAGGCGAACACATAATGATCGGCGGGCAGCACTTGCTTGTACAGGCCGGCCAGCCCGGCCAGCGGTTGGTCGAGGTCGATCAGGATGTCGAGCTTGCCGCTCGCCAGCTCCTGCAAGGCATCGCGCCGCCGCGGCTGGAAGTACCGTACTTGCCAATCGGCATGGGGCGACTCGAGCAGTGCATCGAGCAGCACCGGTTGCAGGCAATCGAGGCAGCTGATGCGCAGCAGCGGATTGTTTTGCCGCGCCGCGGGGATCATGCGCAAGCCCTCGCGCAAGGACTCCAGGGCGGCGCGCACGAAGTCGGCCAGGCGGTGCGCGACCAGCGTCGGGGTCACGCCCAGGCGGCTCTTGATGAACAGCGGATCGCCACACAACTCACGCAGGCGGCGCAGTGCGTTGCTCATGGCCGGTTGCGACAGGCACATCACCTCGGCGGCACGGGTGACACTGCGCTGCTGGTAGATCGCATCGAAGGCGAGCAGCAGGTTCAGGTCGAGCTGGCGTAAATCAAGCATGGTCTTGCTCCGGCAAATCGCTTAACGTCAGGCAGCCTAACCAGTGACTTGATTCAAGCTGTGAGCCCTACATGACAAAAAGCGATCAGCCATTGCAGCCTCAGTCTTTGCCCAATGCGTTCTATGCCCCGACCCTGCTGCCAGCCATCGAAGAACTGCTGGCACGCGGCGTTGCCCGGGAGGCTATCGAAGGCCTGTTCCGGCGCAGCCTGTTCGAGTTGCGCACGCCGTTCATGCGAGTGCCGCTGTTCCTGTCGCGGCGCTTCTGGGCGTTTGCGCTGGAGCAGACCGGCGACCCGCTGATCGGCCTGGCGGCGGGTCGACGCTTCGTGTCCACCGCCACCAACGGCCTGACTTACCTGTTCGACGTCGCGGCGTCCCTGGACAGCGCTTGCCAATATTTCGTGCGGTTCTTTCCGTTTTTCAACGGGCATTTCCAGGCACAGGTGGTACGCGACAAGGACGGCGTCGAGCTGCGCCTGCTCGATGCCGGCAGCGTCAAGGCCAGTGCGGCGACCGCAGACTACATCCTCATCAGCTTGTGCAGCATGCTGCGTCGAAAATTCCTCGCCAGCGGCCTGGCGCGTGACCCGATCCTCGCGGTCAGCCTGGTCGGCGCCTGTCCGGCCAACGCCCAGGACCACGAGCAAGCGTTCCGGGTAGCGGTACGCTGGGGGATGGCACAGTATGCGATTCACCTCGATCCACAGCTGTTCGTCACCGCGCTCACCCCCGGTAACCATGAGCTGGAACAGACCCTCGTGGAATTGCTGGAGCAAACCCGGCGCAACAGTGAGCCGACCCTGCTCGAGCAGGTCAGCGACTACGTGATCGCTGAACTCGCCGTCGCCCACTGGCAGCAGTTCTGCACCCGCCAGCACATGCTCGAACGCACCGCGGCCCGGCGCTTGAAGTCCCTGGGCTGGAGTTTTTCCGAGTTGCTGGACGAGTACCGCCGCTACCGCGCCGAAGATTTCCTACAGGAGGCGGACCTGGAACTGGTCGAGATTTCCGACCGGTTGGGCTACAGCGACGTGCAGAGCTTCAACCGGGCGTGCTTGCGGTGGCTGGGGTGTGCGCCTGGGGTCTATCGCGGGCGGCTGGGGTTGTGTCGCAATGACTGAGCGTAACTAGCAAAAGATCAGAAACCCGCTATTACGTTAGTAGCCACTTCATTCATTGCAGATCGTCACAGGTGCGCCCCACGATGCGAAATCCACTGCAGCATTCGAGCGTTCGTTATGGCTTTTTACTGTGCGTTATCACAATGGGGCTGACCGCTTGTACCAGCGACGAGAAGTACAATGCACCTAAAGAAATTACTCGCCCCCCTATCGATGACAGCGAGACTTCGTCTGTGCGAGTCACGACCAGCTGGCTACAACATTCACTGACTCAAGCTGGCTGTCTGCAGCACGCCAGGGCGGCGCTTGCAAAAGCGAGATATTTTGTTGAAGCAGGAGAAAGATCAGTCTACGGGTTGCGTGAAGGCATGACTTTTTCGATTCGCTGCGACTACGAAGGCGTTGCTTTTTTTGCAGTGGCGTACCGCCAAAGGCCAAGTACTCAAACCCAGGATCGGATCTTGAATGAGATCACCCGGCTATTTTAAGGACTGCAAACACACCAGACGACATTTCTCCTGTTTCTCCCTTGCGGGCCCCTGAGAGGGCCACTTTCCGCTGCTATGCTGATAGCACCTGTTTCTGCACTTGAGACGAGCAGCATGGCAGCACAAGGGAAGCCTTCCCCGTTCACGTTCAAGGTCATGGCCGGCTCGGCCGGAGTTTTCCTTGTCGCCTGGGCCGCCATGAAGCTGCTCGACACTCACTTCGACCTGACGTTGCTGGCCGATACCACGGGCTGGCTGCCAGTTCTTTGGGAATGGCTATGGCTGGAAACGCCAATACCGAACTGGTCGCTGCTGATGATTATCGCGATTTTGATCAGCACGCTGTCTGTTGCGATTTACTACGCCCGCATCACTGATGGAGCTTACGGTGAGTTACACGAGTTAGAGCGAAGAATTTACAAAAAGAACAACCCTCAGTTCCCCCAGTTGACAGATGACCAAACGATTCTGATGGAAGCTTTGGCCTATCACGCGAGCTTCAGAAAAATTGCGAACCTGAGCTCGGTTTGCAAACTTGTCTCACTCAGTACGTCGGAAGTTGAAACCGGTCTAAAGCAACTCCAGGTCAAAGGTCTTGTGAGGCAAAAAGTGACACGGGGTACGTTCGGCACCACCACTTTTGAACTGACCCTGGCCGGGAAGGATTACGCGTTGGACCGGCTGGAGCTGACGTAGGAGCTGCCGCAGGCTGCGATCTTTTGACTTTGCTTTTTAACAGCAAGATCAAAAGATCGCAGCCTGCGGCAGCTCCTACAGGGGGATGGGGTGGCTGTCAGGCCCCCACCGCCGCCGTGTTGCGTTTTTGTAAAGCGCGCACCACCGACGTTCGCCCACGGGAACGCTATAGTTAATGACCTTGGGGAAACGCGCGAAAACCGATGCCGCAGGTGCTGCCATGAACACAACCGTACCCACGCTGTTACTTGCCCTGTGCCTGGCTGCCAGCAGCGCCCAGGCGGATGACAGTGCGATGCAAACCGAAGAATCCAGCAGTGAATTCAACTACTACGGCGCCGACCAGCCCTTTGCCCATCCGGCGCCTCCAACCCTGAGCACGGTGCCGCCGGGATCGTACATCCCGACATCGCCCCAGACCTTCACCCCGGTGTCGAGCGAGCACGTATTCTCCGATTCCCGATTGCCAACGGTCGCCGATACCACCGTGCGCGTGTTCATTCGCACCTACGACGCCGTACACGGCGTCTACGTGAACCAGGAGGTCCTCGACCCGACCTGCATGCTCGCCTGCCTCAGCAACCCGAGCCCGGCCTTGTAACAACTTGCAGCTTGAGACTGCAAACTGACAGCTGCTCCTCTACCACTGACGCTTGTCCGGCCGCGCCAGGCCAAGCTTCTCGATCCGGTAGCGCAGCATGTCGCGGCTCAGGCCCAAAAGCCGCGCGGACTTGGTGACGTTCCAGTCGGTCTTGTCGAGCATCTTGCGCACCATGTCGCGCTCCACTTCCGGCAGGTTCATCGATTCGTTGCCGTTATAGGCCGCGCGCGGTTCGCTCGGTGGCAGCTCATGGGTAAACATCGCCGGCTCGTCCACCAAGCTCAGGCAGACGTTCAACTGGTGGGCGGCAATGGTGTCGTGTTGCGCCAGCAAGACGGTCTGCTCGAGCATGTTGCGCAGTTCGCGCACGTTGCCCGGCCAGGTGTAGTTGAGCAGCAGTTCCTCGGCCTGCTCGCTGAACCGCAGGTGCGGCTTGCCGTAGCGTTTGCCATGGGTCGCCAGGAAGTGCCGGGCCAGCAGCAGGATATCTTCGCCACGGGCATACAGGCGCGGCACCTTGATCGAAATGATGCGCAGGCGGAAGAACAGGTCGCGGCGGAACTTGCCCTGCTGGACCATTTGCTCGAGGTTGCAGTTGGTGGCGCTGATCACCCGCAGGTCGACCTTGCGCTCTTTCACCGAACCGACCCGGCGGATGGTCCGGTCTTCCAGCAATTTGAGCAGCTTGGCCTGCAGAATCAGGTCCATTTCGCCGATTTCATCGAGAAACAGGGTGCCGCCGTCGGCCGCTTCCACCAGCCCCAGGCGACGGTCCTTGGCATCGGTGAAGGCGCCCTTCTCGTGACCGAACAGCTCCGACTCCACCAGGTTGGAAGGAATCGAGGCGCAGTTGAACTCGATGAACGGGCCTTTGCTGCGCGGACCGTCGAAATGCAGTGCCCGCGCCACCAGTTCCTTGCCGGTACCGGTCTCGCCTTCAACCAGCACCGGCGGCAAATCGGTGTTGGCCATGCGCCGCTCAGCGTCGAGCAACTGGGCGATGGTGCCCTTGAGGTAGACCATCGGTGCCGATTCGCCGATCAATGCCTGCACCCCTGATTTCTGCGCCTCGCGCTCCTGGTAGAACGACAGTGTGCGCTCCATCCGGTCGGTGGCCAGGGCCTTGTCCAGCAGCAGCTTGAGCTCCGGCAGCGCCACCGGTTTGGTCACGTAGTGAAACGCGCCCTCTTTCATCGCCACCACGGCGTCTTCGACGTTGCCGTAGCCGGTCATCATGATCACTTTCAGATCCGGCGCGCTGATGCGCAGCTTCTGGATCAGGTCGTGACCACTCATGCCCGGCAACGAGTTGTCGGTCAGCACCACATCCGGAAGAAAGGTGCTCAACTGCGACAGCGCGTCTTCGGCCGAGTGGCAGACGGTCACTTCGAAGTCCTTGCGCTCCAGGTAAGTCTGGATATTCTCCGCGAGCAGCTCATCATCCTCGACCAGCAGTATGCTGTGCTCCATATTCCCCTCCCGTTGCCACTTTGAAATTGAGACAGACGCGGGTTCCTTCCTGCTCTTGGCTGGTCAGTTCGACCGAGCCTTCGAAGCGCTCCATTATTCTTTTGACCAGGGCCAGGCCCACGCCCAACCCTCCCTGTTTGGTGGTGAAGAACGGCTTGAAGACCATTTGCTGTTGCTGCCTGGTCATGCCCTTGCCGGTGTCGTTGAGGACCATGCACACCTGATCGGGGGCCGGTGTTTCAATGTCGATACTCAGTACGCCGCCCTTGGGCATGGCTTCCAGCGCGTTGGCGAACAGACTATTGAGAATCTGTGTGAGCAACACCTGTTGGCTGACGACCGGTGGCACCGTCCTGGGCGTGAAGCGCACTTCGACGTTCGAGCGCTGGATCTGTGGGGCGAAGGCGCTCAAGGTGTCGTCGATGGCCAGCACCAGGTCGACGCTTTCCTGATCGTCGTTGACCGGGCGCAAGGACACCAGCAACTCACGGACCCAGCGTGACATGCGATCGACCTGGCCGATGATGTCGCCGATGTTCTTCTGCGCGGGCTGGCTGGCGATTTCCTGGGCCATTTCGGCGCTGGAACGAATATTGGCCAGCGGATTGCGCAGGCTGTGGGCGACCGCCGAGGACATTTCCCCCAGGGCGACGAAGGTTTCGTTGGCGACCAGCTGTTTCTGCTGGCTATGCAACAGCAGGGCCGCACGGCGCACGATCCAGAACAACCCCAGGTAGATCACCGCGCCGCCGAGCAATGTGGTCAGCCAGATCGCCTTGAACCCGCGCTGGATGCGCGCTATCAGGTCCACCGGTTCCTTGTAGATCTCGACCATGGCGACCACTTTGCTTTTGTCGGCGTTGAACATTGGAATGTAGTTCTCGACGAACAGGTACTGGGGGTCATGCAGCAAGCGTTGCTCAGGACGCTCCTCGTCGATCTCGTGGTAGCTGGTGGACACCGCTTCCTTCATTTCGAAGGACTCGTCCAGTTCCTCGTCATTGTCGATGCGCACACCGACCAGCTCGGGGTTGGTCGACCAGACCACGGTACGATCCATGGCGTACACCGTGGCCAGCAGAAGGTCTGGCAGGTGTTCGACATGATCAAGAAACTCGATGCGCGAAGCGGTACGGGCGCCCGAGTCGACGTCCGGATAGGCGGCGTCAGCGCGCGGGTCGAGCATTTCGCCCATGGTGCGGTTCGGCGAAATCGCGGCATGGCGAATTTCGGCGGCGCCCATGGCTTGCACGAATTGCGCGGTCAGCATGGAGTCGCGCTCGATACTCTCCTCGACCACGAAACGCGTGGAAATGTAGCCCAGGCCCAATGCCACGCCGGCAATGATGAAAAAACTCGCCACGGAAAACCAGCGCACCAGATTGAACGGCGGCCGCCAATCCTTGGCCTCTGCTGCCGGCGTATCCGGCGTTGATTGCAGTATCTGCATGGGATGTCCTGGTAGCTTGAGACAAGCGTTTTCAGCCGCATTCCCGATCAGTGTAGGTGGCATTGACCGTCACAGACTGCCCGATAAAGCTATTTCGCCACTATTGCACCCGCGCCATGTCGGGCGCGGCGACGGCGTGCTGGTGCTGCGCTTCCTCGGCGTCGATGACCAGAGGTGTGAGCAACGGCTGCTGGCGCTCGGTTTCTTCCTGCAGGAACTCGATGATCGACTGCGCCGAGTGCTCATCCATGCGCAGGTTGGGCATCGGGATCTTGTCGAAGCGCTCGAACAGCTCCATGGCAATCGGGTCTTTTTCGGCCAGCATGCGGTCGGGCTCGCGGATCCAGCGGCTCAGCCAGGCCGGATCGCGCTGGCGGGTCACGCCGACCAGATCCGGACCGATGCTGCGCATGCCGATACCCTGCCCGTCCAACGGGCCGAGGCTGTGGCACGACGCGCAACGGGTGCGGAACAATTCTTCGCCGTTGCTCGGCGGGCGAATCTCGGGCGCATTGGCGTAGCTTTCGCCCATGCTCGGTTGTTTCCAGTTATGCAAGGTATTGGCCAATTGGTCGGCCAGGATCCACGGGTTCTCGAAGGGCGAGGCTTTCATCCAGCGACCGGTTTGCTGGTTACCGACGATCAGGCTCAGGTTGTGGTCCTTGCTGCGGCCGTTGTCGACGCCTTCGATGAACAGCCCGAGTTTTTGCCGCAACTCGGTGACGTCGCCGAACTCGCCGGTGAGGAACTGCCAGCCCGGCCCGACCTGGAAGCGTTGCGCATAGGCCTTGAGTACCCCGGGGGTGTCGCTCAAGGGATCGATGCTGATGGAGTAGAAGAAGATGTCCTTGCCGACCCGATCACCGAGCAGTTTCTGCACCTGGCGCAGCCGCGCGGTTTCCAGCGGACAGGAGTCGCTGCACGAGGTGAAGATGAAATTGATCACCACCACCTTGCCCTTGATCAGGTCATCGAAAAAATGCACCTGCCGACCGTCCTGGTCGGTCAGCAGGGTGTTGGGGAAATAGTCGCTACCCCACGGCGTGGTGGATTCGCCGGCTACCGGAACGGGTGTCGACGGTGTCTGGCTGGCGACCAGCAGCTGGCTGGCCAGCAGGCCCGTCACCAATATCAGCACCAGGTGCATGCCCAGGGCTTGCGTACGTGCGGTATCCATCACCAGCCGCCTCTAACGTATGAAGGGGGTGATGGGGCTAGTGCAAAGAGCCGGCCAAACTTGTAACTGTTTTATACAAAGGCATTAACATTCTATAAAACAATGGCTTATCGACATCACTTTGCCACGATGGGAATGGCGACTGGGGAATGGCACCCGCTAGCGGGGAAATTTCACACCCATTTTCAGGGGACGCGTTTGAACGTCAGGCTGACGCGGGTGCCCTCGCCCTCGCGGCTGTCCAGGGCCACCGTCCCGCCAAATCGTTCCATGATGCGCTTGACCAGCACCAGCCCGACACCGAGCCCGCCTTGCTTGGTAGTGAAAAACGGGCGGAACGCCATGCGCCGCTGCTCCTCGGTCATGCCTTTGCCGGTATCGCTCACCACCACGCGAACATTCTGGGCATCGATGGGCGCCATGGCGATGGTCAGGGTTCCGCCTTCGTCCATGGCCTCCAGGGCATTGGCCAGCAAACTGTTGAGGATCTGCGTCAGCTGCACCTGCTGGCTCAGCACCATCGGCGTGCCTATGGGTTCGAACAGCACATTGACCCGGGCCTTGACGATCTGTTGCTCGAACGCAGCGAGGCTGTCGTATAGCGCCGACACCAGGTTGACCGGCTCGACGTCGTCATTGAGTGGCCGCAGGGACTGCAGCAACTCCCGCACCCACTTCGACATGCGATCGACCTGGCCGATGATGTCGTTGATGTTCTTGTGCGCCGGGCCACTGTCGAACTCCAGTGCCAGCTCGGCGCTCGAGCGAATGGTCGCCAGGGGATTGCGCAGGCTGTGGGCAACGGCCGACGACATCTCGCCCAGGGCGACGAAGGTTTCGTTGGTGATCAGCTGCTTCTGTTGCGTCGCCAGCAGGTTCGCCGCCCGCCGCACGATCCAGTACAGCCCCAGGTAGATCAGGCCGCCGCCCAGGGCCGTGGCCAGCCATATCAGCACCAGGCCGCGTTCCATGCGGTTGATCAGGTCCTTGGGTTCCTTGTAGATCTCGACCATCGCCGTGACGTTCTTGCCTTCGGCATCGAACAGCGGAATGTAGTTTTCGATGAAGATGTATTCCGGCGGCGTGATGAACTTCTGTTCCATGCGAGCCTGGTCGACATCGTGATAGCTGGCCGACACGGGGGTCTTCGAGGCGAAGGCCTGGTCGAGGTCTTCGTCGGCGTGAATCGTGGTGCCCATCAGGGCCGGGTTGGTCGACCAGATGATCATGCGGTCGGGGGCGTAGATGTTGGCCAGGATCACATCCGGCAAATGTTCGATGTGATCGAGGAACTCGCCCCGGGCGTTGGCCCGCGCCAGCGGGTCGACGTCGGGAAATTCCCGGTCCTTGCGCGGGTCGAGCAGCTCGCCCATGGTCCGCACATTGGGAATCGACACATGCCGCACCTCGGCGGAGGCAATCGCCTGGATGAATTGCGAAGTCAGCAGGGCATCGCGCTGCACGCTTTCGGTAATCACGAATTTGGTCGACACCGAGCCCAGCGCCACCGCCACCGTGCCGATCACCGCCATGCTGATGAGCGAAAACCAGCGCAGCAGATTGAACGGCTGTTTGCGTGAGCTCAAGCGAATCTCGCCCTGGTCGGACGCCAGTGTCTTTGCAAGCATGGTCATGGACAGTGTTCCCGCAAAACCCCTATAGGTTTATAGCGCACTACTCGCCGTTTGCCCGTTCCCGGGTCCTGCCCCTCCCCCTATTCCCCACCAC
>NZ_JAXDEO010000036.1:0-75574 GCF_035064975.1 Pseudomonas sp. YuFO20 | reverse complement strand
CCCAGTGCTCTACACCGGCAGCAACGGCCTGGTCGCGCATGAATGCATCCTCGACCTGCGCCCATTGAAAGACAGCAGCGGCATCAGCGTCGATGACGTCGCCAAGCGCCTGATCGACTTCGGCTTCCACGCCCCGACCATGTCCTTCCCGGTGGCCGGCACGCTGATGATCGAGCCGACCGAAAGCGAATCCAGGGAAGAACTGGACCGCTTCTGCGACGCCATGATCCGCATCCGCGAAGAAATCCGCACAGTGGAAAACGGCACGCTGGACAAGGACGACAACCCGCTGAAGAACGCCCCGCACACCGCGGCGGAATTGGTCGGCGAGTGGTCGCATCCGTACAGCCGTGAGCAGGCTGTTTATCCGCTGGACACCTTGATCGACAGCAAATACTGGCCGCCCGTAGGCCGAGTCGACAACGTCTTCGGCGACCGCAACCTGATCTGCGCGTGCCCATCCATCGCCGACTACCAAGACGCATAACCCTGCGCGTAACCCCTGTAGGAGCTGGCTTGCCAGCGAAGCTTCTGGCGGCCTTGATGGCCCCTTCGCTGGCAAGCCAGCTCCTACAAGGTGTGTGCGCCCCCCCCCTTTCGAGAACAACAGAGGACCTTCACCATGTTCAGCAAGCACGACCAGATCAAAGGCTACGACGACCAACTGCTCGCAGCGATGAATGCCGAAGATGCGCGCCAGGAACACCACATCGAGCTGATCGCCTCGGAGAACTACACCAGCCAACGGGTCATGGAGGCACAAGGCAGCGGCCTGACCAACAAGTACGCCGAAGGCTATCCGGGCAAGCGCTATTACGGCGGCTGCGAACACGTCGACGTGGTCGAACAACTGGCCATCGACCGCGCCAAACAGCTGTTCGGCGCCGACTACGCCAACGTCCAGCCGCACTCAGGCAGCCAGGCCAACGCCGCGGTTTACCTGGCGTTGCTGCAGGCCGGTGACACCGTGCTGGGCATGAGCCTGGCCCACGGTGGTCACCTGACCCACGGCGCCAAGGTGAGTTTTTCCGGCAAGCTCTACAACGCCGTGCAATACGGTATCGACACCGCGACCGGGTTGATCGACTACGACGAAGTCGAGCGCCTGGCCGTCGAGCATCAACCGAAAATGATCATCGCCGGGTTCTCCGCTTACTCCAAGACTCTCGACTTCCCGCGCTTTCGCGAGATCGCCGACAAAGTTGGCGCCTATCTGTTCGTCGACATGGCCCACGTCGCCGGGCTGGTGGCCACCGGTCTGTACCCCAACCCGCTGCCCTATGCCGACGTGGTCACCACCACGACCCACAAGACCCTGCGCGGTCCGCGGGGTGGGCTGATCCTGGCCAGGGCCAATGCGGAACTTGAGAAAAAACTCAACGCCGCCGTATTCCCCGGTGGCCAGGGCGGCCCGCTGATGCACGTGATCGCCGCCAAGGCCGTGTGCTTCAAGGAAGCGCTGGAGCCGGCGTTCAAGACCTATCAGGCGCAAGTGGTCCGCAACGCCCAGGCCATGGCGCAGGTGTTTATCGAACGCGGTTATGACGTGGTGTCCGGTGGCACCGACAACCACCTGTTCCTGGTCAGCCTGATCCGCCAGGGCCTGACCGGCAAGGACGCCGACGCCGCCCTGGGCCGTGCCGGCATCACCGTGAACAAGAACGCCGTGCCCAACGATCCGCAGTCGCCGTTCGTGACCTCGGGCCTGCGCATCGGTACGCCGGCGATCACCAGCCGCGGGTTCAAGGAAGCCCAGAGCATCGAGCTGGCCGGCTGGATCTGCGACATCCTCGATCACCTCGGCGATGCCGATGTCGAGGCTCAGGTCGCCCGTCAGGCCGCTGCGATGTGCAGCGATTTCCCGGTCTACCGCGACTAAGCACACACCACAAAACCTGTAGGAGCTGGCTTGCCAGCGAAGACGTCGGCAAATTCAACATAGATGTTGATCGTTCGACCGCTTTCGCTGGCAAGCCAGCTCCTACAGGTCCGGTTCTTGTCTGACAGACCATGGGAAACCTATGAACAAAGTGCAAGTGGGCACCAAACTGCGCGGTGCGGAAAAGGTCGCGCGGATTCCGGTCAAGATCATTCCCACCGATGAATTCCCGCGCAAACCGGACTGGATCCGCGTGCGCATGCCGACCTCCCCCGAGGTCGACCGGATCAAGCAACTGCTGCGCAAACACAAGCTGCACAGTGTCTGCGAGGAAGCCTCGTGCCCGAACCTGGGCGAGTGTTTTTCCGGGGGCACCGCGACCTTCATGATCATGGGCGACATCTGCACCCGGCGCTGCCCGTTCTGTGATGTCGGCCACGGGCGTCCGAAACCCCTGGACGTCGATGAACCGGGCAACCTCGCCGTGGCCATCGCCGAACTGCGCCTCAAATACGTGGTGATCACCTCGGTGGACCGCGACGATTTGCGCGACGGTGGCGCCCAACACTTCGTCGACTGCCTGCGCGAGATCCGCAGGCTGTCCCCGGGCATCCAGCTGGAAACCCTGGTGCCGGACTATCGCGGACGGATGGACGTGGCCCTGGCGATTACGGCGCTTGAGCCGCCCGATGTGTTCAACCACAACCTGGAAACCGTGCCGCGCCTGTACAAGGCCGCGCGGCCGGGCTCGGATTTCGAGTGGTCGCTGGACCTGCTGCAAAACTTCAAGCAGCGGGTGCCGCACGTCCCCACCAAATCCGGGCTGATGCTGGGTCTTGGGGAAACCGACGAGGAAGTGATCGAAGTCATGCAGCGCCTGCGCGAGCACCATGTCGACATGCTCACCCTCGGCCAGTACCTGCAACCGTCGCGCAGCCACTTGCCGGTGCAGCGTTTCGTGCACCCGGACGTGTTTGCCTGGTTCGCCGAGGAAGGCGCGCAGATGGGCTTCAAGAACGTCGCGTCCGGGCCATTGGTGCGTTCGTCCTATCATGCCGATCAACAACTTCATGGAGGTGTGGCGGCTTTCAAGCCATGATGAGGTGACTTGTCATGGATTTCAGGAGACCCCGCCCGATGCCCTTTGCCGCTCGATCATCGCTTTTGTTTTTAAGTCTTGCCCTGCCGTGCCTCGCCGGTGCCGAACCGAAGTCCGAGCACATGGTGTATTTGCGCACCATCGCCCCGGGCATCGAGCAGGACATCCGTTATGCCAGCGCCCACAATTTCACCGGTCACCCGCTCGACGGCTATGAAGCGCCCGAGTGCCTGTTGTCCCAGGAGGCCGCCGAGGCCCTCGGCCGGGTGCAAACGGCGCTGCAGGCGCAAGGCTATGGCTTGAAGGTGTTCGATTGTTATCGCCCCAGCCGCGCGGTCGCCGACATGGGGCGCTTCGCCACGGATCCGGGCGATCCGCGCAAGGCCGAATTCTATCCACGGGTGGACAAGCAGGACTTCTGGCGCCTGGGTTATGTGGCGCGGGTGTCCAACCACTCCAAAGGCGGCACCGTCGACCTCAGCATGACGGGGCCGGGCGCCCTGCCCGCCGACACCTGGACGCCGTCAGCCACACCAGTCGATTGCACCGCGCCTTATAATCAGCGTTGGCACGACGGCGCGGTCGACATGGGCACCGGTTTCGATTGCTTCGATGAGCGCGCCCATACCGATTCGACGTCGATCACGGAGGCGGCCATGGAAAATCGCCAGCGACTGACCCGCGCCATGGAGCAGGAAGGGTTTACCGGTTACTCCGCCGAGTGGTGGCACTTCACCTATACCCGTGATGCGTCGTTGAAGACCGTCATGGACTTCCCCATTACCCCGCTCGCGCCATGAACAGGCTTGGCAAAATCTGCGCGTGGCTGCTCCTGCTGCTACCCTGTGCCGCGATGGCGCAAGGGCTCGATGGCAGTGGTCAGTTGATCGTGGTCACCAGCAACAACTGGAATGCCATCCAGGGCATCGCCCAACGGTATGAACGCCGCGGCAGCACCTTCGAAAAGGTCGAAGCGCCGTTTGCGGTGGTTCTCGGCAAACACGGCATGGGCTGGGGCAAGGGACTGCTCGACACCCGGCCACTTCAGGGGCCGGTGAAACAGGAAGGCGATGGAAAGGCACCTGCCGGGATGTTCAAACTGGGCAGCGCTTTTGGTTACGACGCTTCAGCTGACACTCGCCTGCCCTACCTCGCACTGACCTCGACCATCGAATGCGTGGATGACAGTCAGTCCACGCGTTACAACGAACTGGTCGACGGCGCCACGATTACAAAAGACTGGAACAGCGCCGAACGCATGCGCCGCAAGGATGACTTGTATCGCCAGGGCATCTTCATCGAGCACAACACACCGGCATCCCCGGCGGCCGGCTCGTGCATCTTCTTCCATATCTGGCGTGGCCCCACGGCACCGACCCGGGGTTGCACCGCGATGGACCCGACGGATATCGCTCGCCTGCTCAGTTGGCTCGACCCGCGCCAGGCTCCGCTGCTGGTGCAATTGCCCGAGGCGCAGTACGAGCAGTTGCGGGAACGCTGGCACCTGCCACCGCGCTGACCCCCAGCGGGCGCCTGGCCAGGCGGATCTTGCCCAGCGTGTCGACAAAGGGCGTGACGATCAGGCTGTACAGGCTCAAGTAACGGCCATGATCCGCCTCGCCGGTGCCGAAGCGGATGGGCTCCGGTTGCGCCTGGGTGACGTACAGCGTGCCGAACATCCAGTCCCAGAGTGACAGGTTGACCCCGAAGTTCTTGTTGAAATGTCGCGGTGCGTCGCTGTGGTGAATCTGGTGCTGGGCCGGGCTGTTCAGCACGTGCTCGACCCGCGGCCCGAAGGACAGCCAGACATGGCTGTGGCGCAGATTGGCTGCCAGGGCGTTGAGGATGAACACCATGTAGGTCACGCCGAACAGCGTGTAACGGCTGATCTCCCCGCCGCAGGCGTACCAGAAGATGCCGGCAAAGGCGCTGACGAACACGAGATCGATCAAGCGCTCGACCACCTTCTCGAGGAAATGCACCCGGCTCGCCGTCACCGGTACCAGCACGGTCGCCGAATGATGAACTTTGTGAAACGCCCACAGGTAGCGCGAGTGGTAAGCGCGGTGGGCCCAGTAATGGATGAAGTCCTGCAGCAGGAACACGCCCAGGCCATAGAGCAAGGACAGGGCCAGGTGCTCCTCGACCTGCACCCGTGCGCCCCACAGCCGGGTGAAAAAGCGCATGTAGTCCCCGGAGCGCAATACGTACGGATCGACCAGGCCGACGATGGGCACCACCAGCAGGACTTTGAGGATGGCGCGCACGAAGTAGTAACGGTAATCGAGCAGCGCCGATGGATGAAAATGCACGCGGTTGCCGCCGATGAACTTCCAGAAGGTGGGAGCGTCGGTCAGCCCGCGGGATCTGCGCCAGCGGAACAAGCCGTAGGCCACGGCGTAGGAGGTGAAAAGGAAGGCCACACAGAGACGACCATTGAGGTCGAAGAGCCCGAGGAACTGGTCGCTGACAGGCGCGATAAGCCACCGGTGCAGGTACTGCTCGATCGGTGCGAGAACATCCATGAAAGGCTGCCCCCTGCGCAAGTAGAGCGTTGGGTAGGTTCGAAAAACGCTATTGCTGGAGCACGGCTTGCCGGCGATGACGACCTTGAGAGCGCCTTCGCCGGCAAGCCGGCTCCTACAGAATGTTATTGCGGATGTATCTTATTCAGGTCTTTGAATTTCGGCAACTGGCACAATCCCTGTCGAGGTCTTGGCCATCAGGAAATACAGGATTCCCGGCACCACCAGGCCGACGATCCAGGAAATATCCACGCCGCCAAGTTGCGCGACCATCGGTCCGGAATAGAAATGGGTGTCGACGAAAGGCAGCTGGATCAACACGCCGATCACGTACACGCTGATGCCCGGCATGTTCCAGCGACCATAGCGTCCTGCCGGGTCGGACAATGCCGGGATGTCATAACGCTCCTTGTTGATGAAGTAGTAATCCACCAGGTTGATCGCGCTCCAAGGGGTGAAGAACGTCAGCAGGAACAGGATGAAGTACTTGAACGAATTGAGGAACGAGTACTGGCCCAGCAGTGCGAGGGTGGTGGACGCCGCGACGATAACCAGCACGAACAGCATGCGCTGGCCGGTGCTGATTTCCAGGCGACGGCGAAAGCCGCTGATGATGGTGGCCACGCACATGAAGCTGCCATAGGCATTGAGGGTCGACACCGTGACCTTGCCGAACACAACGCTCAGGTACAGCAGGGAAGCCATCACCCCGGTACTGCCCAGGCCGACGATGGTCGCCACTTCATGCCCGCGAAAGTTCGCCCCCGCCAACGCCGCGGCAAATACGCCCAACACCATCGACGCCTGGGCGCCCAGCACGGTGCCGAGGCCGACGGCGGCGAAGGTTTTCCAGGATGAGGTGTTGCTCGGCAGGTAGCGCGAATAGTCCGCCACGTACGGGCCAAAGGCGATCTGCCAGGAAGCCGACAGCGACACCGCGAGCAGGAAGGTGCTCCAGCTGAAGTGGCGGTTTTCCAGCAACAGGCCGATGTCGTTGAGGCTGATCAAGCGGCTGAACAGATAGACGAACGCGATCACGCCCAACACGCTGGCCACCCGCCCGACCAGGTGGATCACCCGGTAACCGAACATCGTCAGCAGTGCGATGCAGGCGGCGAAAATCAGGATGCCGGCACTGTCGCTGACGCTGATCAACTGGGCAATCGCCTGCCCCGACAACACCGCACCGGTGGCGCTGAAGCCAAGGTACATCAGGCACACCAGCACAATCGGGATCGCCGCGCCGTACACCCCGAACTGCACGCGGCTGGAAATCATCTGCGGCAACCCGAGCTTCGGCCCTTGGGCGGCGTGTAGCGCCACCACGGCGCCGCCCAGTATTTGGCCGATCAGCAGGCCGATGAGTGACCAGAACACATCACCGCCCAACACCACGGCCAACGCCCCGGTGACGATCGCGGTGATCTGCAGGTTGGCGCCGAGCCACAGGGTGAACTGGCTATAGAGACTGCCGTGGCGCTCGGCCTCGGGGATGTAATCGATCGAGCGGGTCTCGATCAGGGGACTTCGTTGCTGACTATCGGTCATTATTGTTGTTCTCTGCGAAAATAGAAGGCATGCACGCAATTCAAATGTGGGAGCGGGCTTGCTCGCGAAGGCGATGTAACAGTCAACATTAATGCCACCTGACACACCGCATTCGCGAGCAAGCCCGCTCCCACAGGGGGAATGCGTTTATTTTTGTTGTTCGGTCATGGCCACCTGCCCCACAAACGGTGCCTTCGCCCACACCACCTTGCCGCCCACCAGCGTCAGCAACACCTGATTGCGCCCCAACTCGTCCTCAGGCACCTGCATGAAGTTCTTGTCCAGGACGATCAGGTCGGCAAACTTGCCCACCTCGACCGAGCCCGTCACTTTTTCCAGCCTGAGTTGCTCGGCCGCATTCAGGGTGATGGTGCGCAGCACCTCGGCACGGGACAGCGACGGGTCATCGTTGAGCCTGCCCGCGTATTTCGGACCATAGCTGTGCGGATTCTGTGGATCGCCCGCGCGGGTGACACCGATCTTCAACGCGAGGAACTCGTCCAGCGGGTCCACCGGCCAGTCGCTGCCATACGCCACCCGGCCACCAGCGCGGGCGATGCTGCCCGAGGGTTCCATGCGGGAAAACCGCTCGGCGCCCAGATGCTCATTGGTCCCGTCCACCGTTGACGGTGCCTGCTGCGCCCACTGGAACGACATGTTGGCGGTCACGTCCAGCGCCTTGAAGCGCCCGTAATCGGCCGGGTCCACCGACTCGGCGTGGGTGATGGCCGGGCGGAACGGGTTGCCGGGCAATTGCTGGCGCACGTAGGCGATGCCGTTGAGCGAGTCGCGTACCGCGCGGTCGCCGGTGGCGTGCAGGTGCGGATCGAGACCGGCCTGAACGGCCTTGAGCAGCAGCGGATTGAGAACCTGGGGCGGGAAATACAGCTCGCCACGGTTCTTGCCCGGCGCCCATTTCGGTGCCTTTTCGGTGCCGGCGTTGTGCAGGTACGGCGTCAACATCGCCCCGGTGTCGGCCGGTGCGTTGATGATGCCGTCCATGAACAACTTGACGTGACGCATGCTCACGCCCGGCGCGACCTTGGTTTCCCCCTGGTCGTAGGTGCTGGCCAGGGCCTTGGCCTCGGCGATGGTTTTATCCGGGTCTGCAGTGGCGGCGGCCGGGTCCAGCTTGATCGCCAGCAAGGCCCGGGCGGTGAGTTCGCCGGACTGCGCGAGGGTGGTGAATGCCTTGGCGTTCTCCGGTCCCGACATGGCATCGAAGAAACTGGTTATGCCCTGCTGGCGCATGGCGTCGAGCGCGGCGCGGCTTTGCATCAGCTTCTCGGCGTCGGTGGCCGGCGGAACCACGGCGGCCATGGCATCCGCCGCGCCGTCCTCGCAGATACCGGTCGGATTGCCGGCACTGTCGCGCACGTACTTGCCATCGCCGGGGTTGGCCGTGCGCTTGTCGATGCCCGCCACCGCGAGGCCGCGGGAGTTGACCAGCACGGTATGGAACTCGGTGGAGCGCACCTGGATCGGGCGCCGGGTCTTGAGCGCATCGAGGGTCGATTTGTCGGCATCGCCGTCGAGGCCGGTCATGCCCATGCGATCCCAACTGCCGACTTCGAGCCAGACGTCGTCGCCCTTGTCCTTGTCCGCATCCAGACAAGCCTGGATGGTTTCCTGGAACACCTTGCGGGTCATCGTCTGGTACTTCAGATCGCACAAGGTCATGGCGCGACCGCCGTCCCCCGGATGCATGTGCGCATCGATGAAACCCGGCATCAGCATGCGCCCGGCCAGATCGATCACTTGCGTCTGGGTGCCGATGTAAGAAGCAGCGCCCTCATCGCTGCCGACATACAGGATCTTCCCGTCCTTGACGGCAACCGCCTGCTGCACCGAATCCTTGCCGTCGACGGTGTACACGTAACCGTTGCGCATGACCATGTCGGCACTGGTCGAACCCTGGGTCTGGCACCCCACGAGCGCCACGCAGGACACGACCGTCGCACCGGCAACGGCGATAAATAGCCCGGAGAATTTCAATGGCCTCACCTCTGTTTTTATAGTTTTTGAAGGGCCCTGCCAGACTGCCGCGCAAGCCCTTGATATGCAGGGCATACCCTATCGAGCACGGCGGTCGGATGGACCTCTGCAAATGAGGAGGGGTAAGGCAAAAAAACCGGCGTTGCGGTTAAACCCGGGGTGTGCGCAATACCGAGCCCAATTCGACCTTGCTCTTCACGCCCAACTGCAAGTAGCAATTGCGCAGGTAAGTCCGCACTGTCGCCGGGCTGAGGGAGAGGATTTTGGCGATCTCCTTGTAGGAATGACCCGCCGCGAACAACATCGCCACCGTCCGCTCCCGAGGTGCAAGTACCGCACCGCGTGGCTGGGTTTCCAGCGACAGAATGACGTGCTCGGCGTTCGGGCTGAGGGTCAGTGCCGAGCGGCCCAGGCGCATGACGCAGGGCGCTTTCGGCAGGTGGGCGATGACCTCGGCGGGCAGCGTCGAGCCGCTCCACCCCGGCAACTCGCGTTGAATGACCGCGCACAAACCGGCGCCGATGTAGAGCAGGCCACCGTCGCGCCGCGCGACCCCGAAATCGCTGGCGCCATTGCCGGTGTCGACGCGGATCATGTCCTGCACCTGGAATCGCCACAGCTGCAACAGGTGGTCGCAGAACGCGGAAAACAGATCGGCCTCGCTGTCGCTGAAGGCCATTGCATCGGCGCCACGGTAGAGGCAGACGAAAAACATCAAGCCGCTTTCCGGCAGCTCGAAGGTGATGCACATCAGGTGATAGAGATCATGGCGCCGGGCGAATGCATCCACTTCGGCGTTGGGGTCGTTGAAGCCGCTGTCGCGGATGACCTCGCCGGGACGGCTCAAGGTGTCATGGGAGAATCTGTCGCTGCCGGCGTTCTGTTGCCATTCGCCGGCAAACGAGTCAGGCAGGTCGATGCGCCCGTGCATCCAGCTTTGCGGCGGTGCGCTGGCGACCGAGGTGGACATCTCGCCCCACCAAGCCGAAGCGAATGGAACCAGTTGACGGAACGCCTGCAAGCCGTCGGCGATGAATTCGGCAGCGCCACGCTCGCGTGCCAGACGCCCCAGGTGCAACACGCAACGGTTGAACGCCTGCAGGGTGTTGCCACCCTGATTACCCTGCTCCATCGTGCCGATCCTGTTCGCTGCATGGTTTGTCGCCGGGACCATGCCACAGGCGCCACGATGGCGTCCACCGGGCGATTCATTGCACCACGCTGCTCAAACCATACAACGACGGCCGCCGGTCCCGGTGCAGGTCGTTGCCCTCGCTGATGCGCTTGTTGCGCGCCTCGGCCAGGTTCAGGGTGGCCAGCAGAATCTGTTCGCCGCCCTGCTCCGCCGGCCCGGCCAACGGATAACCGTCGGCGTCGACGATCACCGAACCCTGCACCCAACTCACCCCGCGCTCAAAGCCATGGCGGTCACAGGCGGCAATGAACATGCGGTTGACCGAGGCATTGGCCTGCACGCGCAAGACCTCTGCCGCGCGCTCGGTCTGCGGTCGTGGGCCGTCAGGCCAGTTGACCGGCGCGCACAGCAGGTCGGCACCGGCCAGCGCCGGCAGGCGCACCCATTCGGGGAACTCCAGGTCATAGCAGATCAGCATGCCGATACGCCCGTGGACCGTTTCGATTACCGGCGGCGCGGCATCGCCAGCACTGAAGATGGCCTTTTCCGCATCCCACAGGTGCACCTTGCGATACACCGCGCGCACGCCCTGGGCATCGATCAGTGCCGCACTGTTGGCCAGTTCATCGCCGGCCAGGCGCTCACAGAATCCGCCGACGATGACGATGTTCAATTCACGGGCGATGGCCTGCCACAGGCGCAAGGTCGGACCTTCGGCGGTTTCCGCCAGGGCCAGGGCTTCTGTGCGGTCGGCAAACAGGTAGCCGCTCTGCACCAGCTCCGGCAACACCACGACCTGGGCACCCTGCAGGGCCGCCGAGCGGATGGCGCGCTCGGTGAGCGTGCGGTTGTAGGCAAGGTCACCGATCCTGGGTGCCAATTGGCAGCAGGCGACCAGGGTATTTCGTGCAGTGTTCAACGCACCGACTCCGCAGATGAATGGGCCATGGCGATAATGTCGTTTTCGCTGATCGCGTCGATGACGCGGCGCTCGGCGGCCAGATCCAGCGAGCGGCTGAGCAGGTAATACGTCAGGCCCGACACCAGTAGGCCCACCAGCCAGGCAATGTCGACGCCTTCGAGCATGCGCGCCAGCGGACCGACGAACACTTCCTTGCCGGCCGCCGCATCGAAGATGTAGAAGAACGGCACCATGGCGGCAAAGCCGATCAGGTACGCAACGATGCCGCGAAATTGCCAGGCGCCGTAGATGCCCTTCGGCGTGAAAAAATGCGGGATTGCGTAGCGGCCTTTGCGCACGAAGAAATAGTCCACCAGGTTGACGGCGGTCCAGGGCACGAGGAAATACAACAGCAACACGAGGAAGGTGTTGAGCAGCGCGATACCGTCACCTTTGATCGACAGCACGCAGGTCAACAGGATGATGCTGATGGCGCTGATCGACAGCACCCGGGCGCGCGGGGTCGGGGTGATTTTCCTGATCGAATCGACACCGGTCAGCAGCGTCAGCATGGCGCTGTAGGTGTTCAGCGCAATGATCGGCAGGAAGCCCGCCACCGACACCACCACCAACAGATTGCCCAGCCCGGGAATCATCGAAGAGCCCACCTGGTTCAACGCCACCAGGGCGTCCACCGCTTTCAGTTCCTGGGCGAGCCAGGCGCCGAGGCCGATCATCCAGCTGCCCGACAGCGACGCGCCGATGAACACCGCCGCGATCAGTTTCGGCCGGCTGGTGTTTTTCGGCAGGTAGCGGGAATAGTCGGACACGTAGGGCGCGTAGGAAATGTTGTAGCTGGCGCCAATGGCAAACAGGGTGGCGAAGGCGATCCAGCTGAAACCCAGGTCGGTGGCCGGGGTGACACCTTCGGAACCGGCGCCGAACATCAGGGCGATGGTCACCAGGGCATACAACGGCAGGGTCGCCAGCAGCGCCCACTTGAAGGCCTTGTGCATCAGGTCGTGGCCGTAGATCGACAGCAGCGCACCGATCAGCACCACGGCCACGGCGACGATGGTCGGGTCAATGCCGAACACGTGCTGCAGCCCGTTCATGATCAGCGAGACGTTGACCACATTGAAGCCGACGAACACGAACATTGTCGCCAGCAACGCCAGGATCACCCCGCGATAGCCGAACTGGGCGCGGGACTGGATCATCTGCGGCAGGCCCATTTCCGGTCCTTGCGAGCCGTGGAAGGCCATGAAGATGGTGCCGAACATGATGCCCAGCGCGCCGGCGAGCATGGTCCATAGCGCCGACAAACCCAGGCTGGGGCCGACAAAACCGATGGAGATGGTGAAAAAATGGAAGTTGCCGAGGAACCAGAAAGGCCCCTGGCTGCTGAGCTTGGCATGGCGCTCGTTTTCCGGGATGTAATCGATCGAGTGGCCTTCGATGGCCAACCCGCCATTCGCCTCGGCGGCGTGCGCGGAAACTGGGGACCCTGACATACGATGATTCCTATGCAGTTGATTGTTTTTGTTTTGAGCGCAGCGGTCGATTCGACGTCCGGAACAGGTGAAACTCCAGAAAAAGCTGACGATGGCCCTGGTTTCCCTGCAATGTATGGCGTTGGCCGCAGCCATAAAATATCCAAGGCGCACTGTTCACATAGATCGGCGTCAATGTAATCGAGTCTCGGGAGCCCCCATGCTGGGAACTGTAACGGAGCTGGATCTGCGCCTGATCCGGGTATTTCTCACGGTGGTCGAGGCCGGCGGGATTTCGGCGGCGCAAACCGCCCTCAACACCACCCAACCGACCATCAGCGCGCAGTTGGCGACGCTGGAGGCACGGGTGGGTTTTCGCCTGTGCGAACGCGGTCGCGGCGGATTTTCCGTAACGCCCAAGGGCGCTCAGTTCGTCGAGGCGGCGCGACGGTTACTGGCCGCCGCCGAGGGCTTTCGGGTCGAGGTCCAGCACATCAACCGCAAGATCTCGGGCAACATCAACGTCGGCCTGCTGGGGCAGATCGACCCGGTGGCGAACACCAAAATCGGTTTGGCCATTGCGCGGCTAAGGGCGCGGCACGAGGGTTTGTATTTTCACTTCACCGAGCTGTCGTCGTCGCTGCTGGAAGAAAAAATCATCAACGGCCATATCGACCTGGCGATCGGTTACTTTTGGCATCGCTTGCCCAATATCGACTACTTCCCGTTGTTCCAGGAAACCCAGATCGCCTACTGCGCGCCGTCGCACCCGCTGTTCGGGCAGGTGGGTGCGCTGACCCGCGAGGATGTCAGCCAGCATGACTGGGTCTGGCCGAGCCACCCCTTGCCGGAAATGCCGGCGCCCACCTCGATCGAACGCTTGACCGTGCTCACCGACAGCATGGACGGGGCCGCCCTGCTGATCCTGTCCGGCCAGCACCTGGGTTTCCTGCCCCAGCATTATGCGGCCCGGCACGAACAGCTGGGGCAGTTGCATCCACTCAATCCGCAGTTGCTGCGCTATGAAGTCGGATTCCACGCGGCTGTGCGGCATTCGGCGCGGCAGCGGGATCTGGTCAGTGCGTTCCTGAACGAGTTGATCGATATCTTCGGCGCGGCCTGAGAACGGCGCAACCTGCAGTCCCTTGCAGGAGCGAGCTTGCTCGCGAAAACAATCGGAACGCCGCGGGGTGCCAGGCACCCCGTGTTTTCGTTGACGACCATCGCGAGCAAGCTCGCTCCTACAGGGGGGATGCGCTGGTTTAGAAATGGATGTCCTTGGCCGGAACCACGTCGATCCGTGCCACCGAACCGGTCAGGTGCGCCAGGTCCTTGTTGTGCTCGGCAATGATGTCTTCGGCGCTGAGGTTGCCGTTGTCGACCGTGGAGTGCGCGTCCGCCGCCAGCACCACGTCGTAGCCCAGTTTCAACGCCTGGCGCACCGTGGCATTGACGCAATAATCGGTTTGCAAACCGCAGATGACCAGGCGTTCGAAGTCATCGATCGGCAACAGCTTCTGCAGGTTGGTCTGGTAGAACGAATCCGGGGTGGTCTTGCGTACGCGCGCATCCTTCGCTGAAGTTTCCAGCCCTTCGGCCAGTTGCCAGCCCGCCGCCTCATGGGCAAAGGGACTGCCCTTTTCCTCGTGCTGGATGAACACCACCGGCACGCCGGCCTTTCGCGCCCGGGCAGAGAGTTCGTTGATGGTGGTGATGACACGCGAGATCTGAAAACACTCGTACTCGCCTGCGCACAAGGCTTGCTGTACATCGATGATCAGCAGTGCAGTGGTCATGGTTCCTTCCTTGAAGAAGTCAGTGGATCAGGGACGAACATAAGTCCGTCCCCCTCCAAACACAAGCCTCAGTAGCCGAGCGACAACCCGGTATTACGCCGTGGATCGTTGGCCCCGTAGAAACGGTTCTTGCCCACCGGCTTGCCCTCCAGCGACGGCGCGCCCACCAGGATCGCCGCCAGGTGGTTGGCATCCTGGGGACCGGCAAACTTGTGGCCCCAGCTTTCGAGGATCTTCACCGTGTCCGGGCTGGTGGTGAAGGTCTCCAGGTTGGTTTCCTCCGGCAGCCATTGCTGGTGGAAACGCGGTGCATCGACCGCTTCCTGGATGTTCATGCCGTAGTCGATGACGTTGAGCATGGTCAGCAAGGTCGCGGTGATGATACGGCTGCCACCGGGGGTGCCGACCACCATTACCACTTTGCCGTCCTTGGTGACGATGGTCGGGCTCATGGACGACAGCGGCGCCTTGCCGGGTGCGATGGCGTTGGCCTCGCCCTGCACCAGGCCGTACATGTTGGGTACGCCGATCTTCGAGGTGAAGTCGTCCATTTCATCGTTGAGGATGACCCCGGTCTTGCTCGCCATGACCCCGGCACCGAACCAGTCGTTGAGGGTGTAGGTCACCGACACCGCGTTGCCCCATTTGTCGACGATGGAGTAATGGGTGGTGTTGCTGCCTTCATGGGGGGCTACGCCAGGCTTGAGGTCCTTGGACACCCCGGCCTTCTGCGGACTGATCGCTTCACGCAGCTTGGTCGCGTAGTTTTTGTCGAGCAGATGCGCGATCGGGTTTTTCACGAAGTCCGGGTCGCCCAGGTAGCTGTTGCGGTCCACATAGGCGTGGCGCATCGCTTCGATCTGGTAATGCATGCCCTGGGCCGAGTGGTAGCCCAGGTCCTTCATCGGATAGCCTTCGAGGATGTTCATGATCTGGCAGATCACCACTCCGCCGGAGCTCGGTGGCGGTGCCGAGACCACATGGTAGCCGCGGTAGTCGCACTCGATGGGCGCCAGTTCGCGGGTCTTGTACTTGTCGAGGTCGGCCTGGGTGATGATGCCCTTGTTGGCCTGGCTGGAGGTGACGATGGCGTCGGCCACCCAGCCCTTGTAGAAGCCATCGGCGCCTTTCTCGGAGATCTCCCGCAGGGTCTTGCCGAGGTCTTTCTGCACCAGTTTTTCTGCCCGACCTGCATCGGCTCGCCATTGCTCAGGAAGATCGCGCCGGAATCCTTGATGTCCTTCTTGAACACGTCGGTGGCGTACTCCAGCAACTCGACGTCACCCTGCTCCAACTCGAAACCGTCTTCGGCGAGCTTGATGGCCGGGGCGATCACTTCCTTGCGCGGTTTGGTGCCGTATTTGGAGAGCGCCAGTTCCATGCCGGACACGGTGCCCGGCACGCCGACGGCCAGGTGACCGCGGGTGCTCAGGTCGGGGATGACGTTGCCCTCTTTGTCCAGGTACATGTCGGCGGTGGCGGCCAGCGGGGCTTTTTCACGGAAGTCGAGGAACGTCTTGCGCCCGTCCGCCAGCTGGATGGTCATGAAACCACCACCCCCCAGGTTACCCGCCGCGGGATAGACCACCGCCAACGCGTAACCCACCGCAACGGCGGCGTCGACCGCGTTGCCACCGTTCTTCAGCACATCCACGCCCACATGGCTGGCCAGGTGCTGGGCGGTGACCACCATGCCGTTTTCGGCGGCGACCGGGGCCACGGAGGCCGCATGGGCCATCAGGCAGCTGAGCGCCAATGAGGTCGCAATCAGCGATTTGGCAAAAGGTTCGTACTTCATGAGTCGGTCTCTTCTTCTTATTTAAGTAGGAAAACGCATCAAAAGCCGTAGGCAAGTATGGTCGCGATTGCGTATTGCGCCTCCTCGGTGAAGCAGTATCCTTAACGCCTGTTCAACAATTCGGCGATGCTTGCGACATGACCTACACCTGCATCACCCTGGCGTCACCGGTCGGCGAGTTGAAGCTGGTGGCGAACGGTTCACGTCTGGCGGCCATCCTCTGGGAAAACGACAAACCGGGCCGGGTGCGCCTGGGGCCGATGAGTGAAGCGCCGGACAACCCGCTCCTGCAACGCACCGCGCAACAACTGCGCGAATACTTCGCGGGCACGCGCCAGTCTTTCGAGCTGGAGCTTGATTTCGTCGGGACGGACTTTCAGAAGAAGGTCTGGATGGCCTTGTTGACCATCCCCTTTGGCGAGACCCGCAGCTACAGCCAGATCGCCACGCAGATAGGCAACCCGAGCGCGGTGCGGGCAGTGGGCGCGGCGAATGGGAGGAATCCGATTTCGATCATCGCGCCCTGTCACCGGGTGATTGGCGCGTCGGGGAAACTGACCGGGTTCGCCGGGGGGCTGGAGGCGAAGCAGACGTTGCTCAGCCTGGAAAGCCGAACACCTCGCCTGCCCGGGTTTTGATTTGTCGGGTTTACCTCACGCAAGCTGCGCCTGGTATTCCTTCTCGTATTGGCCCGCCAGCGACTCTTTCTGCTTGTCGTCAAGCAACTTGCCGGCCATCTGGAAGAACTTCTGCTCCTCTTCCTCGAGATGGTGATGAACCTTTTCCGACAGCTTCTTCGCGGTCGCGAGCCAGGACGGGCTGGACATCTCTGTACTGTCCAGTTCTTCCATCATTTCATCCATCTCGTGGTGCTCGGCGATCGCGTGGCGGCTCAAGTCGACGCCGTTGTCGAACTCCATCAACGGGATGTAGAAATGCCGCTCTTCGGCGGTTTCGTGAGCCTGCAGTTCTGACTTGAGCTGCTTGTACGCCTCGACGCGTTCAGGGGTATCGCCGCTGGTGCGGATCAAGGCTTTGGCGTAGGTACGCTGGCGCTCGTGGCTTTCGCGCAAGGCTTCGAAAATATTCACGGAATGTCCTCATCGGTCGCACTCTGGAATGGCGCGTCACAGTAAATGACATCTGCGTATTGGCGAGGGTTCCACTGGCTGAGGGTGCTGGAACAATGACAGGGACCACGATAGGCTGCCGGTTCACTGCCATAAGGATATAGCCATGAACCTGCGAATAGAGTTTTCGCCCACCCCCACGGAAGAAGAGCGCCAGGCCATCCTGCTGCCGCTGCGCGCCTACAACGCCTCGAAGGCCGACGGCGCGGTACCCGAGCACATCGCCCTGCTGGTGCGCGACGATAACGATGCGATCCTCGGCGGCCTCTATGCCCGGTTGTTTTACCAGTGGATGTTCATCGACCTGCTGTCGGTACCGGAACAGGCCCGGGGACAGGGCATGGGCACCCGGCTGATGCAGATGGCCGAAGAACTGGCGCGGGAGAGGAAGTGCGTAGGACTGTGGCTCGACACCTTTGAATTCCAGGCGCCGGAGTTCTACAAAAAATGCGGCTATAGCGAGATCGGGCACATCGCCGACTACCCGCCGGGGTACAAGCACTTCTTCTTCCAGAAGCGCCTGAGCTACTGACCACAACACAAAAACCCTGTGGGAGCGGGCTTGCTCGCGAAAGCGGTTTTTCATTCAACATCGATGCTGACTGACCCACCGGCTTCGCGAGCAAGCCCGCTCCCACATGGGGAATTGCATTGACCTTAAAGGCAGGTGGCCAACGCCGCCAACCGCCGCTTGGCGACAAAATCATCCTGCTGCGCGTAATAACTCAACACCGTGCCCGAGGCATCGGTGGTCACGTCGACAAAAGACTCCGCCGAGCGGGTGTACACGGTGGTGCTGCCCTTCTCTCCCGGTTCCAGGTACGCGGCAGCATCGACACCGAACACCGCTTCGTCCTGCCAGGAAAACTGCACGCACTGGGCGACGTCCTTGGCCGGCTTGTCCGAGTTGAGGGTCTTGTACGGGGCCTTGGTACGAGCGTCGTTCATCGCCGAGCTCGCGCATCCCGCCAGCAAGGTAACGGCCAGCGCCACCATCAGAATTCGCATTGCATTCACTCATCAGGAAAAAGCGGACTGTATCACCGTGGCACTGCGTATCGTTCTGCTTTACTTCATTTATACCGCGACAGCGCCTGACGATTCGCGCACCCTGTCGCGCCAATAGCGCTGTATTGCACTTTTCACTGGAAGCCCCATGACACCCAATGCCGAATTCTACAAACCGACCACTGAATACGCCGACAAATTGATCAGCCAGATCGGTCAGACACCTTCCTGGATCGCCAAGCGAATCGGCGTCACCGACAAGCGCATTCGGTACATCCTCGACGGCGAAAGAACCGTCAAGGGCGAAACCACGCCGATCCAGATGACCTATACCGAGCAGTTCGCCCTCGAGTGCCTGGCGGCAGCGGCCAAGGCCAGCAAGAAACAGTCTTCATAATCCGTTCCCAAGGAGTGACCATGGCGGCATCCGAGCAGCAACACGAACAGGCCCTGAACAGGTTTCTCGACGAGCATCCCGACCTGCGCGTCGAGCTCGACAACCTCAACCCGCTGCTGGCCCAGGCCAAGGGCGAAACCCTCGCGCAGTTTCGCGATGAACGCCTGCATGAGGCCTTTGAGGCCGAAGCCGAACAACAGGGTTTGTTTGCCTGGGAGCTGACGCTGCTTTTGACCGCCGCCACACCAGAGGAATACCAGGCCCAACGCCTGGAAGTGCACAAGGAAGTCGCGGAAATGGCCGGCATGGACTGGCTGGAGTATTGCGACCTGTACGGGATAACCCCCTGACCACCGCTCGAGGACGTCACCGCCAATGCTGCCTTCCGCCTCCAGGACCCACGCCAGCCCCGGACACCTGCACACGCAGAAATGGCGCGGACGAATCGGCATGAGCCTGGTGGCCATGCTCTCGGTGCTGGCCGGCATGACCGACGCGATCGGTTTCATGGCCAGCGGCGACTTCGTCTCGTTCATGAGCGGCAACACCACGCGAATGGCGGTGGCCATCAGTGCCGGCGACCTGGGGTTGACCCTGCGCCTGGTGATCCTCATCGCCACCTTCATTGTCGGCAATGCGCTGGGCATTATCGTCAGCCGCCTGGGCCGGCGCCGGTCACTGCCCTTGCTGTTGTGCATTGCCGCCCTGCTGTGCGCCGCGGCGGCCTGGCCCTACGACAATCAACTGCCCGCCCTGCTGGCGGCGATCATCGCCATGGGCATGCTCAATGCTGCCGTGGAGGAGGTCAACGGCCTGCCGGTCGGCCTGACCTATGTCACCGGCGCCCTGTCGCGCTTCGGCCGTGGGCTGGGGCGCTGGATGCTCGGCGAGCGCCGCAATGGATGGAGGGTGCAATTGATCCCCTGGACCGGCATGTTTGCCGGTGCGGTGCTCGGTGCGGTGCTGGAACATCATTTCGGGCTCAAGGCGTTGTTTGCCAGCGGCTTGCTGGCGGCGGCGCTGGGGCTGTTGTCGTTGAAGATTCCGCGGCGTTGGCAGTTGGGGTATATGCCCCGTTGATTGTTGTTGCCTGTGCGGGCCCCTTCGCTGGCAAGCCAGCTCCTACAGTTGATCTGTGGCGATCTGCAATTTTGTGACCGACGCATTTCCTGTAGGAGCTGGCTTGCCAGCGATGAGGCCCGCACAGGCGACATCGATTTAGCCCCTGCGCCGATAAAGCTTTATCATGGCCGCAGTTTCGCTGATCGAGTCCGCCATGAAGTTCGCCATCGCCGTATTTTCCGCCGCCCATGCGCCCTCCTCGCGGCGCGCCTTGCTGTTCGCCCAGGCTGTGCTGGCCGGTGGGCATGAGATTGTCCGGCTGTTTTTCTACCAGGATGGCGTCTACAACGCGTCCGCCAGCGTGGTCACGCCCCAGGACGAGCTGGACTTGCCCAAGCAATGGCGCGCCTTCGTCAGCGAACACCAATTGGATGGCGTGGTGTGCATCGCCGCCGCCCTGCGCCGTGGGGTGTTGAACGAAGAAGAAGCCAAACGCTATCAGCGCGAAGCTGTCGCCGTCGGCGCGCCGTGGGAATTGTCCGGGCTCGGCCAGTTGCACGATGCGGTGCAGGACGCCGACCGCCTGATCTGCTTCGGAGGTGCGTGAGATGGCCAAATCCTTGCTGATCATCAGCCGCCAATCGCCCTGGTCCGGTCCGGGCGCGCGGGAAGCGCTGGACATCGTGCTGGCGGGCGGTGCCTTCGATTTGCCGATCGGCCTGCTGTTTCTCGACGACGGCGTGTTCCAGCTCGCCGCGAAACAGGACGCCAGGGCCCTGCAACAGAAAGACTTGAGCGCCAACCTGCAGGCCTTGCCGATGTTCGGCGTCGAAGAACTGTTTGTCTGTGCCGACAGCGTTGCCGAACGCGGCCTGGACCCTGGCGCCTTGTCGCTTGCGGAAGCCCGCGTGTTGGCCGCCGACGAAATCACTGCGCTCATTGACCGTTACGACCAGGTGATCACCCTCTGATGTCGACTTTGCATGTGTTGTCTCATTCCCCGTTCGGCGACGACCGCCTGAACAGTTGCCTGCGCCTGATCGGTAGCAACGACTCGCTGCTGCTGTGCGGCGACGCGGCCTATGCCCTGCAGCCCGGCACCGCACCTTTTACGGCGCTGAATGCCCGCGGCCTGACACTCTACGTGTTGACCGAAGATGCCCAAACCCGGGCTATCGATGTGCCAGATTGGGCAACGGCTGTGGATTACCCGGCCTTCGTCGAACTGTCGATCCACCATGACAAGGTCAACAGCTGGTTATGAATGTATTGACGGTCGGCGCGCGCGCCATCGAGCTGGACAAGGACGGTTTTCTTGTGGATCTCAGCGACTGGTCGGCGGATGTCGCCAGTGCCCTGGCCGCCGCCGAAGACATCGAGTTGAGCCCCGAGCACTGGGAGATCCTCGACCTGCTGCGCAGCTTCTACGCCGAATTCCAGCTGTCGCCAGCCACCCGGCCGCTGATCAAGTACACCGCATTGAAACTCGGCCCGGACAAAGGCAACAGCCTGCACCTGAACCGACTGTTCAAAGGCACCCCTGCCAAACTCGCCGCAAAACTGGCGGGCCTGCCCAAACCGACGAATTGCCTATGACCGACTACCCAGCGCTGACCCTCGAAACGCCCGCCGAGCACCCGTTCGCCCAATTCGTGCGGATCCTCGGCAAAGGCAAGCGTGGCGCCCGCGACCTGACGCGTGAAGAAGCCCGCGCCGCCATGGGCATGGTGCTTGACGACAAGGTCGAGGACACCCAGCTCGGCGCGTTCCTGATGCTGTTGCGCCACAAGGAAGAAAGCGCGCAGGAAATGGCCGGCTTCACCGAAGCCCTGCGTGAACGCTTGCAGGCGCCGGCCCTGGCGGTGGATCTGGATTGGCCGACCTATGCCGGCAAGAAACGTCATCTGCCGTGGTATCTGCTGACGGCCAAGTGCCTGGCACAGAACGGTGTGCGCATCTTCATGCATGGCGGCGGCGCGCACACTGCGGGTCGGCTCTACAGCGAACAATTGCTGGATGAGCTGAACATCCCGTTGTGCCGCGACTGGCAGCAGGTCGGCACGGCGCTGGACAACGGCGGCCTGGCCTTCATGCCGTTGGTGGACTGGGCACCGCAGCTGCAACGCATGATCGACCTGCGCAACACCCTCGGCCTGCGCTCGCCAATCCACTCGCTGGCGCGAATCCTCAACCCGCTAGGCGCCCGTTGCGGCCTGCAAAGCATCTTCCACCCCGGCTACCAGGCGGTGCACCGCGATGCCAGCGGCCTGCTCGGCGACACGGCGATCGTGGTCAAGGGCGATGGCGGCGAGATCGAGATCAACCCCGACGCTGACAGCCACCTGTACGGCACCCGCGGTGGCGAGAGCTGGGATGAGGAATGGCCGCAACTGTCGAGTCAGCGCCACGTCAAACCCGCCAGCCTGGAACCTGCGCATTTGAAGGCGGTATGGCGCGGCGATGTCGTCGACAGTTACCCGCAAATGGCCCTGATCTCGACCATGGCCCTGGCGTTGCGCGGCCTGGGCCAGAGCCGCGAGCAAGCGTTCGAGACCGCACAGCAATACTGGGATGCGCGGGACAAATCGATTTAATCGATCATAACCCTTCAAGCTTTGCGCTTTTTTATCGAACCTAACAGCCTAGACTCTTCTCCAACGCTTATCGGTTGAGGAGTCTCGGACATGGGTTTGTTAGTTGAAGGTCGCTGGCAGGACAAATGGTACGAAAGCAGCAAGGACGGCGCGTTCCAGCGTGAACAGGCGCAGCGTCGCAACTGGGTCACGGCTGACGGCCAACCCGGCCCAAGTGGTGTCGGTGGCTTTGCTGCCGAGGCTGGCCGCTATCACCTCTACGTATCCCTCGCTTGTCCGTGGGCGCATCGCACGCTGATCCTGCGCAAACTCAAGGGCCTCGAAAGCCTGATCGATGTATCAGTGGTCAGCTTCTTGATGCTGGAAAACGGCTGGACCTTCGACAAGTCCCACGGCTCCACCGGCGACAAGCTCGATCACTTCGACTTCATGCACCAGCGCTACACCGCCGACACCGCCGACTACACCGGCCGCGTCACCGTGCCTGTGCTGTGGGACAACCAGCAGAAGCGCATCGTCAACAATGAATCGGCGGAAATCATCCGCATGTTCAACGGCGCCTTCGATGAATTGACCGGCAATGACCTGGATTTCTATCCGGCTGCGCTGCGCGGTGAAATCGATGCGCTGAACGAGCGGATCTATTCGGCTGTGAACAACGGCGTGTACCGCGCCGGGTTTGCCACGTCGCAGAGCGCTTATGAAGAGGCCTTCGATGAATTGTTTGCCGAGCTGGATCGACTGGAGCAGTTGCTGGGCGCCAACCGTTACCTGGCCGGTGAGTACCTGACCGAAGCGGACATCCGTCTGTTCACCACGCTGATTCGTTTCGATGCGGTGTATTACGGGCACTTCAAGTGCAACCTGCGGCGGATCGCGGATTATCCGAACCTGTCGAACTGGCTAAGGGAGTTTTACCAGTGGCCGGGGATTGCCGAGACGGTGAGTTTTGAACACATCAAGAATCACTACTATGGCAGCCACAAGACCATCAATCCGACGGGGATCGTGCCGAAGGGGCCGCAGCAGGATTTCACCGCGGGACATGACCGGGAGCGGTTGAGCGGGAAAGGAGTTTGGCGCAAGGCCTGAGATTGATAAAGGTTTGAGGGCCTCTTCGCGAGCAAGCCCGCTCCCACATTTAACCGAGTTCTAACTGAAGAATGCGATTGAATGTGGGAGCGGGCTTGCTCGCGAATGGAGGCGACTCGGTGCTCAGACTTGTGACTGAGCCCCTTCAAACCAAGCCAGTTTCTCGCGCAGTTGCACCACTTCCCCCACGATCACCAATGTCGGCGCGTGCACTTCATGTTCCGCCACCAGCCGTGGCAGGTCCGCCAACGTGCCGGTAAACACCCGCTGATTGACCGTGGTGCCCTGCTGGATCAACGCCGCCGGGGTATCCGCCCCGCGACCATGCTTGATCAACTGCTCGCAGATGCTCGGCAAGCCCACCAACCCCATGTAGAACACCAGGGTTTGCGCCGGCGCGACCAGGTCGGCCCAAGGCAGATCGCTGGAACCGTCCTTCAGGTGACCAGTGATGAACCGCACCGACTGCGCGTAATCGCGATGGGTCAGCGGTATCCCGGCATAGGCCGCGCAACCGCTGGCCGCCGTGATGCCTGGTACCACCTGGAACGGGATGCCATGAGCCGCCAGTTCCTCGATCTCCTCGCCACCACGGCCGAAGATGAACGGATCGCCACCCTTCAACCGCACCACGCGCTTGCCCTGTTTCGCCAGGTCGACCAATTGCTGGTTGATCTGGTCCTGGGGCACGGCGTGATCGGCGCGGCGCTTGCCGACGTAGACGCGCTCGGCATCGCGACGGCACAGCTCGAGAATCGTCGGCGCCACCAGGCGGTCGTAGAGCACCACATCGGCTTGCTGCATCAGGCGCAAGGCCTTGAACGTCAGCAGGTCGGGATCACCTGGCCCTGCGCCCACCAGATAGACCTCACCGGTCGCCACTGGCGCTTCACCTTCGATTTTCGCCTGCAGCAAACGCTCGGCTTCACCGCCCTGCCCGGCCAGTTGCCGGTCGGCAATCGGGCCCTGGAAGACGTCTTCCCAGAACGCGCGACGCTGCTGCACATCCGGGAACAGCTTTTTCACCTGATGACGGAACCGCGCCGCCAGGCCAGCCAGCTGACCGTAGGTGGAAGGAATCCAGGTTTCGATCTTGGCGCGGATCAATCGCGCCAGTACCGGCGCATCGCCACCACTGGACACGGCAATGATCAACGGCGAACGGTCGACGATCGCCGGGAAGATCACGCTGCACAAGGCCGGCGCATCCACCACGTTGACCGGCACGCAACGCCGATGGGCATCCTTTGAGACTTGCGCGTTCAGCGCTTCGTCGTCGGTGGCGGCAATGATCAGCACGCAACCGTCCAGGTCCGCCTCGACGTAACCGCGCGTGAGGCACTCGCCACCGTGGGCGCTGACCAGCTCGCGCAGCTGCGTTTCGATCTCAGGTGCGACCACCCGCAGCAGCGCACCGGCATCGGCCAGCAGGCGGGATTTGCGCAAGGCAATTTCCCCCCCACCGACGACCAACACACGACTGCCGCGAAGGTTATGGAACAGCGGCAGATAGTTCATTTAGCCGATGACCTCGAGGCCACCCATGTACGGCTTGAGTACCTCAGGAATACGGATCGAACCGTCGGCCTGCTGGTAGTTCTCCAGCACCGCCACCAGGGTACGACCGACCGCCAGGCCGGAACCGTTCAGGGTGTGTACCAGTTCCGGCTTGCCGGTTTCCGGGTTGCGGAAACGCGCTTGCATACGACGGGCCTGGAAGTCGCCGCAGTTGGAGCACGACGAGATTTCGCGGTATTTGTCCTGGCTTGGAATCCACACTTCCAGGTCGTAGGTCTTGACCGCGCTGAAGCCCATGTCGCCAGTGCACAGGGCAATGGTGCGATAAGGCAATTCCAGCAGCTGCAGGACTTTCTCGGCGTTGGCGGTCAGGCCTTCCAGCGCTTCCATGGAGGTCGACGGCTCGACGATCTGTACCATCTCGACCTTGTCGAACTGATGCTGGCGGATCATGCCGCGGGTATCGCGACCCGATGCACCGGCTTCACTGCGGAAGCACGGCGTGTGCGCGACGAACTTGATCGGCAGCAGTTTCGAATCGACGATTTCGCCGGCGACGATGTTGGTCAGCGACACTTCGGCGGTCGGGATCAGGTACAGGTCGGCTTCGCCTTCGCGGGCGATCTTGAACAGGTCTTCTTCGAATTTCGGCAGTTGACCGGTACCTTGCAGTGCCGGAGCCTGGACCAGATAAGGCGTATAGGCCTCTTCGTAGCCGTGCTCGGTGACGTGCAGGTTGATCATGAACTGCGCCAGGGCGCGGTGCAGGCGGGCGATCGGGCCGCGCAGCAACGCAAAGCGCGCGCCGGACAGCTTGGCGGCGGTCTCGAAGTCCAGCCAGCCGAATTTTTCGCCCAGGGCGACGTGGTCCTGCACCGGGAAGTCGAACGCGGTCGGCGTGCCCCAGCGGCGGACTTCGACGTTGCCGTCTTCGTCTTCGCCGATCGGCACCGACTCATGCGGCAGGTTGGGAATGCCGAGCACGATGGCGTCCAGTTCGGTCTGGATCGCGTCCAGCTCGGTTTTACCGGCACTCAACTCGCCCGCCATGCGCTCGACGTCCGCCATCAACGGCGCGATGTCTTCGCCGCGTTGCTTGGCCTGACCGATGGATTTGGAGCGCGCGTTACGTTCAGCCTGCAGTGCTTCGGTGCGGGTCTGGACGGTCTTGCGCTGTTCTTCCAGCGCTTCGATGCGCGCGACATCCAGGGCAAAGCCACGGGATGCCAGGCGGTCCGCTACGTCCTGAAGGTTGCTACGTAACAGTTTGGAATCGAGCATGTCGGTCTCTCGTTATCAAAGTTTGGTCAAGGACAGGCCAGCCCAGGTGGCGAGCAGCCCGCCGAATACGCTGATGGCAGCATAGCCCAGGGCCAGAAGCACTTGCCCGCTTTCCAGCAGGCGCACCGTATCCAGTGAAAAGGATGAAAAAGTCGTCAGCCCTCCGAGGAAGCCGACGATCAACCCGGCGCGCACCTCGATCGGCACCTCCGGGCGTAGCAAAAACAGACCGTATAAAACGCCGATCAGCAAACAGCCGACGATATTAACGGCCAGCGTCGCGGTATAGAAGTGCCGCGGCCAATTAGCGTTGATCCAGTTACCCGTGGCAAAGCGTAGCAAGGTGCCGGCGGTTCCGCCGATGGACACTGCAATGATCAGGGGGAGCACTATTTTCTCCGCTGCCGGGGGCTCAGTCGATCGAGCTTGGCCAGGTGATTGAGCTTCTCGCCGATCTTCAATTCCAGGCCACGGGGCACCGGCTGATAGAACGGGATCGGCTCAAGTTCTTCCGGAAAGTAATCTTCCCCGGCGGCGTAGGCATCCGGTTCGTCGTGGGCATAACGGTATTCGTCGCCATAACCGAGCTGCTTCATCAGCTTGGTCGGTGCGTTGCGCAGGTGCAGCGGCACTTCCAGCGAACCGTGTTCGGCGGCGGCACGCAGTGCGGTCTTGAAACCCATGTACACCGCGTTGCTCTTCGGCGCGCAGGCCAGATAGGTGATGGCCTGGGCCACCGCCAATTCGCCCTCGGGGCTGCCGAGGCGCTCCTGCACTTCCCACGCCGCCAGGCACAGGCTCAGCGCACGCGGGTCGGCATTGCCGATGTCTTCGCTGGCCATGCGCACCACGCGCCGGGCCAGGTACAGCGGATCGCAGCCACCATCGATCATGCGCGCGAACCAGTACAACGCACCGTCGGGGTTGGAACCGCGCACGGATTTATGCAGCGCGGAGATCTGGTCGTAGAAGGCTTCGCCACCCTTGTCGAAGCGCCGACGGGTATCGCCGAGCAGGCTTTGCAGCAGGTCGGTGCCGATCTCGCTGTTGTCTTCGGCCAGGTCCGAGGCGTTTTCCAGCAGGTTGAGCAAGCGCCGGCCATCGCCATCAGCAGCCGACAGCAGCATCTGGAAGCCTTCATCGCTGAGGGTCAGGTTGCGCTTGCCCAGGCCGCGCTCTTCGGTCAACGCGCGGTGCACCAGTTTGCGCAGTGCGGCTTCGTCGAGGCTCTTGAGCACATAGACCCGCGCGCGCGACAGCAAGGCGTTGTTGAGTTCGAACGAGGGGTTTTCCGTGGTCGCGCCGATGAAGATCAGCGTGCCGTCTTCGACATAGGGCAGGAACGCATCCTGCTGGGACTTGTTGAAGCGGTGCACTTCGTCGACGAACAGGATCGTCCGCCGGCCGTACTGCGCGGCCTGCTGCTTGGCGATTTCCACCGCCTGGCGGATTTCCTTCACCCCGGCCAGCACCGCCGACACCGTTTCGAAATGCGCCTCGGAGACTTCCGCGAGCAACCGCGCCAGGGTGGTCTTGCCCACTCCCGGCGGTCCCCAGAAAATCATCGAATGCAGGGCACCCTGCTCCAGGGCTTCGCGCAAGGGCTTGCCGCGAGCGAGCACGTGTTCCTGACCGACGTACTCGTCCAGGTTGGTCGCGCGCAGGCGGGCGGCCAGGGGCTGGGCGATGGGGGCGCTGCGAAACAGGTCCATGGCGTACGTTTAAAACCTCTAGTTAATCCTGAGATCGATGATTAACCCCTGTGGGAGCGGGCTTGCTCGCGAAGGCGGTGTATCAGTCACCTTCAATGCTGAATGACACACCGCCTTCGCGAGCAAGCCCGCTCCCACAAGGGATTTTTTGCGTTTTATTCCTGGATCACGTCCGCACCCTTGGGGATGTCGAACTTGAACTTGGAAGCCGGGATCGGCTCGTTGGCCTTCACCCCGGTGAACAGGATATTGGTGCGCTGGCCGACGCTGTCGATCAGCTGCATATCGTTGACCAGGCCATTGCGGAACGACAGGCGCAGGCTGTCGAACAGAGTGTCCTTGGTTTTCGGCTTCAAGGTGAAGTCGATCACGCCGCCGGCTTCCTTGGCGCTGATATCGAAGCTCTGGCTGATCTTCGACACGTCACCGGACAGCAGCAACGCTGGGGTCTGGGTCAGGCGCTGGTCGAGGTTCTTGATGGTGGCCTGTTCCAGGTCCGGGTCCCACAGGGTGACCTTCTTGCCGTCGGAGACCATGGTCTGCTCGGCGGGCGCATTGGTGTGCCAATAGAACAGGCCCGGGCGCTGCAGCGACATTTCGCCGGCGGTTTCCTGCAACTGGGTACCCGAGCCATCCAGGGTCAGCTGGGAGAAACGCGCGGTCAGGGTCTGGGATTTTTCCAGCAATTGGGTCAGGCGTGCCACGTCCTTGTCATCGGCGTGGGCCGAGAGCGTGCTCAAAGCCAGTACCGGCAGCAACAGCATGCGGATCAGACGCATGGGAGTCCTCATAACATTCGTGGGAGTGCGGGCGGCGCCTCAGGACGCCGCCCCTTGTCAGTGTCGGGTCAGTCGCGTACCGGGCCGGGGGCCAGGACTTCACGCGAACCGTTGGTGTTCATGGACGTCACGACCCCGGCCATTTCCATGGCTTCGATCATGCGCGCGGCGCGGTTGTAGCCGATCTTCAGCTTGCGCTGCACCGCTGAAATGGACGCACGACGGCTTTCCAGGACGAACTGCACCGCTTCGTCATACAGCGCGTCAGCTTCGGGATCATCGCCGTCGCCGCCACCGCTGCTGCCTTCAAAGCCGCTGCCCGCCTCTTCGACACCGTTGAGGATGTCGTCGTTGTATTCCGGCGCGCCACGCAGTTTCCAGGCCTCGACCACGCGATGAACCTCGTCGTCGGACACGAACGCGCCGTGAACCCGGATCGGCAGGCTGGTACCCGGCGGCATGTAGAGCATGTCACCGTGGCCGAGCAGTTGTTCAGCGCCGCCCTGGTCGATGATGGTCCGCGAGTCGATCTTGCTCGACACCTGGAACGCCATGCGGGTCGGGATGTTGGCCTTGATCAGGCCGGTGATCACGTCCACCGACGGACGCTGGGTCGCGAGGATCAGGTGGATACCCGCCGCCCGCGCCTTCTGGGCGATACGGGCGATCAGCTCTTCGACCTTCTTGCCGACGATCATCATCATGTCGGCGAATTCGTCGACCACCACCACGATGGTCGGCAGCTTCTGCAGCAACGGCGCTTCGTCGTGGATGCTTTCGCGCTTGTACAACGGGTCGCTCAATGGCTCGCCGGCGTCCTGCGCTTCCTTGACCTTGGCGTTGAAGCCGGACAGGTTACGCACGCCCATCTTCGCCATCAGCTTGTAGCGTCGCTCCATCTCGGCAACGCTCCAGCGCAAGGCATTGGCGGCGTCCTTCATGTCGGTCACCACCGGGCACAGCAGGTGCGGAATGCCTTCGTAGATCGACAGCTCGAGCATTTTCGGGTCGATCATGATCAGCTTGGCATCTTCCGGGCCGGACTTGAACAGGATCGACAGGATCATCGCGTTCACACCCACCGACTTACCGGAACCGGTGGTACCGGCCACCAGCAGGTGCGGCATCTTCGCAAGGTCAGTGATCACCGGCTTGCCGCCGATGTCATGGCCCAGGGCCAGGGTGACCGGGGACTTGAAGTTGTCGTACTCGGGGGTCGACAGCACTTCGGAGAAGCGCACGATCTGCCGGTCTTCGTTGGGAATCTCGATACCGACCGTGGTCTTGCCCGGAATCACTTCCACCACACGCACACTGGTCACGGCCAGGGACCGCGCCAGGTCCTTGGCGAGGTTGGCGATACGGCTGACCTTGACCCCTGCCGCCGGCTGGATCTCGTAACGGGTAATCACCGGACCCGGATGAATCGAGTCCACGGTGACTTCGACGCCGAATTCCTTGAGCTTGATTTCCAACAGGTGGCCGACGGCCGCCAGGGATTCGGGCGAGTAATTGAGCTGTTTCTTTTCCGCCGGGTCGAGAATCGAGATCGGCGGCAAGGTGCCTTCAACGGCGCTGTCGACGAACAACGGCGCCTGCTTCTCTTTTTCCACGCGCTTGCTCGGCGCTGGCGGCTTCGGTGGCGCCGGGGCGATCACCGGCGGCACCTGCTTCTCACGCTCGGACATGTGCTTGCTCAGGGCCTGCTCGCGTTCGATCAGGCGTTCCTTGACCTTGGCCTGCTCACGCTTGTCGGTGACGGTCGGCGCGACCACATCGTGCACGCGGTCATCGACTTCACGCAGTTGCGCAACCAGTTGCTTGCGCTCGACACGGGCCGCCCACCAGCGATTGGCGGCGCCCTGGAACAGTTCGAACAGGTCGAGGGTGATCTTGCCGGTGACGTCCATCACCTTGAACCATGACAGGTCGGTGAACACCGTGAGGCCGAACAGGAACAGGGCGATGAACAGCAGCGTGCTGCCCTGGATGTTCAGCGCGTTCTTCGCCAGGTCGCCAAGGCTCTCGCCCAGCGCCCCGCCAGCGCCGGCCGGCAGACCGGTGGCAGCATGGAAATGGATGTGCGCCAGCGCGGCACCGGACAGCACCAGGAACACCAGGCCGATCAGGCGCCAGGAGAACAGCCAGCCGCTCCACTCCCACGGCTCGTGGCGTTGACGGAAGATCTGGTAGGCCTTGATCGCCAGCAACAGCGGGAAGATATAGGCAAAGTAACCCAGCACCATGAACAGGATATCGGCGCTGTAGGAGCCCGCCGGGCCGCCGAAGTTCTGCACGTCATCGATCTTGCTGTTGTGGCTCCAGCCCGGATCGTCCTTGCCATAGGTCAGCAAGGCCATCATCAGGAACAGGCACAACGCTCCGATGGCGATCAATGCACCTTCCTTGAGGCGGTAGTGCAAGTGCTGGCGCCAGAGTGGAACAACTGTTTTGGGTGCTGCGGTGGATTTCTTCAAAACCTGCTTTTCCTGCGCCAACGGCGCGTCCATCTGTTAGTGACTATGAAAAAACTGCCCAATCCAGGCAGGTAAAAAAGTTAACAGGCGTAACCGGGACTACTTTTAACACTGCGCATCGGTTTTCATAAACAGCAAATGCGCTGCCTATTTTGTTACAAACACTGTTACAGCGAGGCATTGTACGGGTTTGTACGGGCGATGCCATGCTGGCAACCCTTGGGTGTAGCATAGTCAACAGCACATGACGTGCGACTCAATTTGAGCACGCATTCTCTTTCGTGACAAAGGCTTATGAGGTGTTTTTATGAGCGAAGCGAAGCATTCCCGCCTGATCATCCTGGGTTCCGGTCCCGCGGGCTACAGCGCAGCCGTGTATGCCGCTCGCGCCAACCTCAAGCCCGTTGTCATTACCGGCATACAGGCAGGTGGCCAGCTCACCACCACCGTGGAAGTCGATAACTGGCCAGGCGATGTCGAAGGCCTGACCGGCCCGGTCCTGATGGAGCGCATGCAAAAACACGCCGAGCGCTTTGCCACCGAGATCGTTTACGACCACATCCATACCGCCAAGTTGCAACAGCGCCCCTTTGAACTCATCGGCGACAGCGGCACTTATACCTGCGACGCCCTGATTATTGCCACGGGTGCCTCGGCACAATATCTGGGGTTGCCCTCGGAAGAGACTTTCGCGGGCAAAGGGGTTTCTGCCTGCGCGACCTGCGACGGCTTCTTCTATCGCAAACAGGTGGTCGCGGTGGTGGGCGGTGGCAATACCGCCGTCGAAGAAGCGCTGTATCTGTCGAACATTGCCAGTGAAGTCCATCTGATTCACCGTCGCGACAAGTTGCGTTCGGAAAAGATTCTTCAGGACAAACTCTTCGAAAAAGCCGCCAAGGGCAATATCCGCCTGCACTGGAACCAGAACCTGGACGAGGTGCTGGGCGATTCCAGCGGCGTGACCGGCGCCCGCCTGCGCGACAGTCATACCGGTGCCATCACCGAGCTGCCGCTGACCGGCGTGTTCATCGCCATCGGCCACAAGCCCAATACCGACCTGTTCGCCGGTCAATTGGAAATGCGTGATGGCTATCTGCTGGTCAAGGGTGGCAGCGAAGGCAACGCGACAGCCACCGCCATCGAAGGCGTGTTTGCCGCGGGCGACGTCGCTGATCACGTCTATCGCCAGGCCGTCACCTCCGCCGGCGCCGGCTGCATGGCCGCCCTGGACGCGGAAAAATACCTCGACGACATTCCCGTTGTTTGACCGCACACTTCACGGCGGGCCCAACGCCCGCCCCGCCCTCCCCTTCTGCAAGCCCTGATGCCATGCTGACTTGGTTACAACGCAACACCCTGACGTTCCCGGCGCTGGAAAAGGCCATGCGTGATCCCAATGGATTGCTGGCGGCCGGTGGCGACCTGTCCGCCGACCGGTTGATCCAGGCTTACCGCCATGGCTGCTTCCCCTGGTTTTCCGAAGGCCAGCCGATTCTCTGGTGGTCGCCGGACCCTCGCACCGTGCTGTTTCCCGATGAACTGCATGTGTCCCGCAGCCTGAAGAAACTTCTGCGCCAACAACGCTACCAGGTGACCTTCGATCAGGATTTCGCCGCGGTCATCCGTGCCTGCGCCGCACCCCGGGAGTATGCGGACGGCACCTGGATCACCGATGCCATGCAGGACGCCTACATCGAGCTGCACAGGCGCGGCCATGCGCACTCAGTGGAAGTCTGGGACCAGGACGAACTGGTGGGCGGGCTGTACGGCCTGGCGATGGGCCAGCTGTTTTTCGGCGAATCCATGTTCAGCCTGGCCGACAACGCCTCCAAATTTGGCTTTGCCACACTGGTGCAACATCTGAAAGACTCGGGTTTTGTGCTCATTGACTGCCAGATGCCCACCGACCATTTGCACAGCCTGGGTGCCCGGGCGATTCCACGCCGCGAGTTTGCCGACTACCTGGCGCGGCATCTGGATCAACCCAATCATGCAACCTGGGTTTGCTGAGCGACTTTTGTCCGCGTGGCTTACACTTATTCAAAAGCTTATCCCGAGGGTTGATCATGACCGAGTTGGCGCGTTTGAAGTTTTATGCCACTCAACCCCACTCCTGCAGTTATCTGCCCGAGGAGCAGGCGACGACCCTGTTCCTCGACCCTAGCCAGCCCATGGATGTGCACGTCTATGCAGACCTGTCTGAAATGGGTTTTCGGCGCAGTGGCGACCATCTGTATCGCCCCCATTGCCAGAATTGCAATGCGTGCGTACCGGCGCGCATTCCAGTCGGGCAATTCACCCCCAATCGTCAGCAAAAACGCATTTTCAAACGCAACGCCGACTTGCAGGTGCGCCCCGCAAAGCCGGGTTTCAGCGAAGAGTATTTCGATCTTTACCAGCGCTACATCGAAGAACGCCATGCCGATGGCGACATGTACCCACCCAGTCGCGATCAGTTTTCCACCTTCCTGGTCCGCGACCTGCCATTTTCCCGATTCTACGAATTCCGCCTCCAGGGTCGATTGCTGGCCATTGCCGTCACCGACCTTCTGCCGAACGGTCTGTCGGCGGTCTACACCTTCTATGAACCCGCCGAAGAGCGCCGCAGCCTGGGGCGCTACGCCATACTCTGGCAAATCGCCGAAGCCCGGCGACTGGGGCTGGATGCGGTTTACCTGGGCTACTGGATCAAGAACTGCAAAAAAATGAGCTACAAGACCCAGTATCGCCCCATCGAACTGCTGATAAACCAGCGCTGGGTCGTCCTGAACTAGAGCAGGCCCTAAACCCCTTGGCTTGAACACCCTTTTTCGGGCACAATGCACGCCGCTTTTGCCTGGCGCAGTTGCACCGGGCCATTCATTGGACACCGAGGGCTTTACTGCATGTCGAAAGAAGACAGCTTCGAAATGGAAGGCACTGTCGTCGACACCCTGCCCAACACCATGTTTCGTGTGGAGTTGGAAAATGGGCACGTCGTAACCGCGCATATTTCCGGCAAGATGCGCAAGAACTACATTCGTATTCTTACCGGTGACAAGGTGCGCGTCGAGCTGACGCCCTATGACTTGAGCAAAGGGCGCATCACTTACCGCGCTCGCTAATCAGGTCAATACAAGACGCCCGGCTTATGCCGGGCGTTTTTGTGCCTGCGATTTGATGCAGCACGCAAAACCAATGTGGGAGCGGGCTTGCTCGCGAAAGCGGCGCATCAGTCAACATCGATGGTGAATGTTAAGCCGCCTTCGCGAGCAAGCCCGCTCCCACAGGGGATCGGTGTACACCTGACAGACAGCAAAAAGGCGCCAATCGGCGCCTTTCTGCTTTGTTGCGGTTTGCCGTCAGGCCATTTCAGCCGTGGTTTCGAACTCGAAGGTCAGCTCGCCGTCCTTGATGTCGATGTGGACCACACCGCCATGTTCGGCCAGTTCGCCAAAGAGGATCTCCTCCGCCAGTGGACGCTTGATCTTGTCCTGGATCAGGCGCGCCATCGGGCGAGCGCCCATTGCCGAGTCGTAACCGCCAGCCGCCAACCAGCTGCGGGCTGCATCGGTGACTTCCAGCAATACACGCTTGTCTTCCAGCTGCGCCTGAAGTTCGGTAAGGAACTTGTCCACCACGCTCTTGATGACCTCATGGCTGAGGCGACCAAACTGGATGATGGTGTCCAGACGGTTGCGGAACTCCGGCGTGAAGCTCTTCTTGATCACTTCCATCGCATCGGACGAGTGGTCCTGATGGGTGAAACCGATCGAAGCACGGGCTGCGGTTTCGGCACCGGCGTTGGTCGTCATGATGACGATCACGTTTCGGAAGTCGGCCTTGCGCCCGTTATTATCGGTCAGCGTCCCGTGGTCCATCACCTGCAGCAGCAGGTTGAAGACTTCCGGGTGCGCCTTCTCGATTTCATCGAGCAACAGCACGCAGTGTGGCTGCTTGGTGATGGCTTCGGTCAGCAGACCGCCCTGATCGAACCCGACATAACCTGGAGGTGCACCGATCAGACGCGATACGGTGTGGCGCTCCATGTACTCGGACATGTCAAAGCGAATCAGCTCGACCCCCAGCGCCTTGGCCAGCTGACGCGCCGCTTCGGTTTTACCGACACCGGTGGGACCGGCGAACAGGAACGAACCGACTGGCTTGTCAGGCGACTTGAGGCCGGCGCGGGACAGCTTGATCGCGGTCGCCAGCGAGTCGATCGCGGCATCCTGGCCAAATACCGTCAGCTTCAGGTCACGCTCAAGGTTACGCAGCAGCTCTTTATCGGAGCTGGTGACGTGTTTTGGCGGAATACGCGCGATTTTCGCGACGATGTCCTCGACTTGAGGCACTTCGATGCGTTTGACGCGCATTTCGATCGGTTGCAGGCGTTGGTAGGCACCCGCCTCGTCGATCACATCGATCGCCTTGTCCGGCATGTGCCGGTCATTGATGTAGCGCGAGGCCAGTTCGGCAGCGGCGCGCAGGGCCTCATCACTGTATTCGATATTGTGATGGGACTCGAAACGCCCTTTCAGGCCGCGCAGGATACCGATGGTGTCTTCCACCGAAGGCTCCGATACATCGACCTTCTGGAAGCGACGTGCCAAGGCACGGTCCTTCTCGAAGATCCCGCGGAATTCCTGGAAGGTGGTCGAGCCGATGCAACGGATATCACCGGACGACAGCAGCGGCTTGAGCAGGTTCGAGGCGTCCATGACGCCACCGGACGCGGCACCCGCACCGATGATGGTGTGGATCTCGTCGATGAACAGGATCGCCTGCGGACGTTTTTTCAGCTCATTGAGCAGCGCCTTGAAGCGCTTCTCGAAATCGCCGCGGTATTTGGTCCCGGCCAGCAGGGCACCCAGGTCGAGGGAGTACACCACGCTGTTGGCCAGCAGGTCCGGCACCTGGTTGTCGACAATGCGCTTGGCCAGGCCTTCGGCAATCGCGGTTTTACCCACGCCCGCCTCACCCACCAGCAGCGGATTGTTCTTGCGGCGACGGGCCAGGATCTGGGCGACGCGCTCGACTTCCAGCTCACGGCCTACCAATGGATCGATTCGACCCTGGCGCGCGAGTTCATTGAGGTTACTGGCATAAGCATCCAGTGGATTGCCTGAAGATGAAGACTCCCCGCCCTCGTCGTCCTGCATATCTTGCTCGCCCTCGGAGTGATCGCCGTGCCCTGGCACCTTGGAAATGCCGTGGGCGATGTAGTTGACGACATCGATACGGGCAACGCTCTGCTGTTTCAGCAGGAACACTGCCTGACTCTCTTGCTCACTGAAGATCGCGACCAGCACGTTGGCGCCAGTCACTTCGCGTTTGCCCGAGCTCTGTACGTGAAACACAGCACGTTGCAGGACACGCTGGAAGCCCAGGGTTGGCTGGGTCTCACGATCCTCGTCATGCACGGGGATCAGTGGCGTGGTGGAGTCGATGAACTCCTGCAGGTCATGCTTGAGTTTGTCGAGGTTCGCGCCGCACGCACGCAAAACGGTGGCGGCAGCCTCATTGTCCAATAGGGCCAGCAGCAGGTGTTCGACGGTCATGAATTCATGACGCTTCGAACGAGCCTCCTTGAAGGCAAGATTGAGGGTGACTTCGAGCTCGCGGTTTAACATAGCTTCACCTCATACCCAAGTGGTCGGCGATTAACCGTCCTTCTCGATTTCACAGAGTAGCGGATGCTGGCTTTCCCTGGCGTACTGGTTGACCTGCATGGCCTTTGTCTCGGCGATGTCGCGGGTAAACACTCCACATACTGCCCGCCCTTCTGTATGGACGGCCAGCATGACCTTGGTCGCCAGCTCGCGATTCAGGTTAAAAAACACCTCGAGCACTTCGACGACGAAATCCATCGGTGTGTAGTCATCATTGAACAAAACCACCTTGTACATCGGCGGCGCCTGTAAAGCAGGCTTGGCCTCCTGAACAGCAATGCCTGCGGAATCGTCGTCGTGTTCCTCCGGGCGATCTTTCTGGAGAGTCGGGCGATCCTGATTGAATGTTAGTCGAATCTGGCTGATTGCATGCATGGAAAGAAAGGTTCGTCAGTTGTGCAAATACAGTGGTGGGGGCGGTCTTGGGTGATTTCAACTCCGACTGCCTGGTCACCTTGACTATCGGCAAAACGGTGTTACAACCAATAGAGCCCACAGTGGGTAAAAAAGGTCCGCGGAGTCAACTTTTTTTCTAAGAAGTGACTGCGGATGTACTGGATGATACTCCAGTGATGGAGTCTGTTGCAGAGGGAGTTGGTATGTCAGGTGTCAAGGTCAGTGGCAAGGTGAAATGGTTCAACAACGCCAAGGGTTACGGTTTCATCAACGAGGATGGCAAGACAGAAGACCTGTTTGCCCACTACTCGGCCATTCAAATGGACGGTTATAAAACCCTGAAGGCCGGTCAAGCCGTCGTCTTCGAGATCATCCAGGGGCCCAAGGGGCTGCACGCCGTCAACATTGGCAACCCTGTCGATAGCACAAATGCCGTGACCCCTGCTACGCAACAAACCGTTACCGTTTAACGCAGCAGCGTCATCCAGTCATAAAAAAACCGCCCGACTCAATCGCTTGAGCCGGGCGGTTTTCGCATTCCCGGATTTTCTTACATGTGCGAGATCAGCGCATCACCGAAGCCGGACGAGGAAACCAGCTTGGCACCTTCCATCAGGCGTTCAAAGTCATAGGTCACGGTCTTGGCGGAAATCGCGCCGTTGGTGCCCTTGATGATCAGGTCGGCCGCTTCGGTCCAACCCATGTGGCGCAACATCATTTCAGCCGACAGGATCAACGACCCCGGGTTGACCTGGTCCTTGCCGGCGTATTTCGGCGCGGTACCGTGGGTGGCTTCGAACATGGCCACGGTGTCGGACAGGTTGGCGCCCGGTGCGATACCGATACCGCCCACTTCCGCCGCCAGGGCATCGGAGAGGTAGTCACCGTTGAGGTTCAGGGTCGCGATCACGTCGTATTCCGCCGGGCGCAGCAGGATCTGCTGGAGCATGGCGTCGGCGATGGCATCCTTGACGACAACGTTCTTGCCGGTTTTCGGGTTCTTGAACTGCATCCACGGTCCGCCGTCGAGCAGGGTCGCGCCGAACTCTTCGGCCGCCACTTCATAGGCCCATTCCTTGAAGGCACCTTCGGTGAACTTCATGATGTTGCCTTTGTGCACGATGGTCAGCGAATCGCGATCGTTGTCGACCACATATTGCAGGGCCTTGCGCGCCAGGCGCTTGGTGCCTTGCAGGGACACCGGCTTGACGCCGATACCGCAGTTTTCGTCGAAACGGATCTTGGTGACGCCCATTTCTTCTTTAAGGAACTTGATGACCTTGGTGGCTTCCGGGGTACCGGCCTTCCACTCGATGCCGGCATAGATGTCTTCGGAGTTCTCGCGAAAGATCGTCATGTCGACGTCGCCTGGCTTCTTGACCGGGCTTGGCACGCCTTCGAACCAGCGCACCGGGCGCAGGCAGACGTACAGGTCGAGTTGCTGGCGCAGGGCCACGTTGAGGGAACGGATACCGCCACCGACCGGCGTGGTCAGGGGGCCCTTGATGGAAACCACGTAATCCTTGACCGCGTCCAGGGTTTCCTGAGGCAGCCAGGTGTCCTGATCGTAGACCTGGGTCGCTTTTTCCCCGGCGTACACTTCCATCCAGGAAATCTTGCGCTCGCCGCCGTAAGCCTTTTTCACAGCAGCATCGACAACCTTGATCATGACCGGGCTGATGTCGACACCAATGCCGTCGCCTTCGATGAAAGGAATGATCGGGTTATTAGGAACATTGAGAGAATGGTCTGCATTGACGGTGATTTTGTCGCCGACGGCTGGAACCTGAATCTTCTTGTAACCCATGCTGAACTCCATTGATTGGATTGAACATCTGGCTTGGTTCGAGCGTAACCCAGTTAAATCGGCGCGCAAACCCTATGTTCTATCGATATGCCGCAAAGCCATACAACCTGCGCCCTACAAGCCTGAAATCAAAGGGAAAAGCGCCAAACTCAAGCACGACGAACGACCTTACGCCTTGCTCGCCCCTGCGACCTTTAGACCAATGGACGACAAACGTTGTGTATGAACCATCGGCAGATTGCCAGCTACCTATGTATAATGCCGCCGCTGACTAAAGGGTCACGTCAGGTTGAACAGCTCTACGACGAGTGTTTCCACCCGATGAGACGGTCTGCTACCGCAGCCCGCCTACTTGACGCCCTACTTGATGCACCCAACATCACAGCAACGAAATCTCGATATTCGGCTCATGGATGACTTTGAACGAACGCGCTTACCCGGCGCCCCTCGAGTTTCTGCGCACGCTTTAGCAAAGAAGAGAGAGTTAATCCGAATATGCCCACCCGCTCGAAGATCATCTATACCTTCACCGACGAAGCTCCCGCCCTCGCCACCTATTCACTGTTGCCTATCGTAGAGGCGTTCACCGCCTCGGCTGATATCGCCGTTGAAACCCGCGATATCTCTCTTGCAGGGCGTATCCTGGCCAGCTTCCCCGAGCAATTGGGTGACAAAGCCGTAGCCGACCACCTCGCCGAACTGGGCGCCCTGGCCGTTACGCCTGAAGCCAACATCATCAAGCTGCCGAACATCAGCGCCTCGGTTCCGCAGCTGCAAGCCGCGATCAAGGAACTGCAGGCCCAGGGCTACGCCCTGCCGGACTATCCGGAAACCGTGAGCAGCGACGCCGACAAAGAAGCCAAGGCCCGTTACGACAAGGTCAAGGGCAGCGCCGTGAACCCGGTACTGCGCGAAGGCAACTCCGACCGTCGCGCGCCGCTGTCGGTGAAGAACTACGCGCGCAAGCACCCGCACAAAATGGGCGCCTGGGCTGCTGACTCCAAATCCCACGTTGCACACATGAGCAGCGGTGACTTCTACGGCAGCGAAAAAGCCGCCCTGATCGACGCTGCTGGCGCCGTGAAGATCGAACTGATCGCTCAAGACGGCACCACCACCGTCCTGAAGGAAAAGACCACCGTCCAGGTTGGCGAGATCCTCGACTGCGCCGTCATGAGCAAAAACGCTCTGCGTGCTTTCATCGCCGCTGAAATCGAAAGCGCCAAGGCCCAGGGCGTGCTGCTGTCGGTTCACCTGAAAGCGACCATGATGAAGGTCTCCGACCCGATCATGTTCGGCCAGATCGTTGCCGAGTTCTACAAGGACGCACTGGCCAAGCACGCTGACGTGCTGGCGCAGATCGGCTTCAACCTGAACAACGGCATCGGCGACCTGTACGCTCGCATCAAGGCCCTGCCGGCCGAGCAACAAGCGCAGATCGAAGCCGACATCCAGGCGGTCTACGCCGTTCGTCCATCCCTGGCGATGGTCAACTCCGACAAGGGCATCACCAACCTGCACGTGCCGAGCGACGTCATCGTCGACGCCTCGATGCCGGCGATGATCCGTGACTCCGGCAAGATGTGGGGCACCGACGGCCAGCTGCACGACACCAAGGCCGTGATCCCGGATCGCTGCTACGCCACCATCTACCAGGCGGTCATCGAAGACTGCAAGGCCAATGGCGCGTTCGATCCAACCACCATGGGCAGCGTGCCGAACGTTGGCCTGATGGCGAAAAAAGCCGAAGAGTACGGCTCCCACGACAAGACTTTCCAGATCAAGACCAACGGTGTAGTCCGCGTGACCGACACCAACGGCACCCTGCTGCTGGAACAGTCGGTTGAAGCCGGCGACATCTTCCGCATGTGCCAGACCAAAGACGCGCCGATCCAGGACTGGGTCAAACTCGCCGTCAACCGTGCTCGCGCCAGCAGCACGCCAGCGATCTTCTGGCTGGACCCGATGCGCGCCCACGACGGCGTGGTGATCGAGAAAGTCCAGGCTTACCTGAAGGATCACGACACGGCCGGCCTGGACATCCAGATCATGGCGCCAGTCGACGCGATGAAGTTCACCCTGCAGCGCACCCGCGAAGGCAAGGACACCATCTCGGTGACCGGCAACGTCCTGCGCGACTACCTGACCGACCTGTTCCCGATCATGGAACTGGGCACCAGCGCCAAGATGCTGTCGATCGTGCCGCTGATGAACGGCGGTGGCCTGTTCGAAACCGGCGCCGGCGGTTCGGCTCCGAAGCACGTGCAGCAACTGCTGGAAGAGAACTTCCTGCGCTGGGATTCGCTGGGTGAATTCCTGGCCCTGGCCGCGTCCCTGGAACACCTGGGCGTGACCTACAACAACCCCAAGGCGCTGGTTCTGGCCAAGACCCTGGACCAGGCCACCGGCCAGTTCCTGGACAACAACAAGTCGCCATCGCGTAAAGTCGGCAACATCGACAACCGCGGCAGCCACTTCTACCTGGCGCTGTACTGGGCCCAGGCCCTGGCTGCCCAGACCGAAGACACTGCACTGCAAGCGCAGTTCGCGACCCTGGCCAAGACCCTGACCGAGAACGAGGCGACCATCGTTGCCGAGCTCAACGCCGTCCAGGGCAAGCCAGTGGACATCGGCGGTTACTACCACGCCGACGCCGAGCTGATCAGCAAGGCCATGCGTCCTAGCGCAACTTTCAACGCAGCGGTTGCAGCGTTGGTTTAAGGTTGTAAGGAAGCACCACAAACCCCGGCCATGTGCCGGGGTTTGTGTTTTCAGAATTCACACAATCCCCTGTAGGAGCTGGCTTGCCAGCGATGGCGGCCTACCATTCAACATTGAGGGCGGCTGATCCACCGCATTCGCTGGCAAGCCAGCTCCTACAGGGGCAGCATTTCAACATTGAGGGCATTTTATGGAGTGGAAACCCCACATCACCGTCGCCACCATCGTCGAAGACAACGGCCGCTTCCTGATGGTCGAGGAGCTCAAGCACGGACGCGTGGTGCTCAACCAGCCCGCCGGCCACCTGGACCCGGACGAAACCCTGACCGAAGCCGCCGTGCGCGAAACCCTCGAGGAAACCGGCTGGGACGTCGAACCCACCGGCGTACTGGGCATTTATCTCTATACCGCCCCAAGCAACGGCGTCACCTACCAACGGGTCTGCTTCATCGCCAAAGCGCTGAAACATCACCCCGAGTATCAACTGGACGACGGCATCGTCGGCGCCAAGTGGTTGACCCGCGAGGAATTAATCGAGCAGCGCGACAACTGGCGCAGCGAGCTGATCATGCGCTGCATCGACGACTATCGGGCCGGTATTCGCTTCGGTCTCGAATTGATCCGTCCTTCTCTTTAGCCTTGCGGGCTTCGGCCTGTTAGAATCGCGTCCTTTTTCAAGACACTCATTGAATCCCTATGCGTGATCCAGCCCCTTCTGACACACAAAAGAAGCGCGTCATTGTCGGCATGTCCGGCGGCGTGGACTCTTCCGTATCCGCCCTCCTGCTGATCGAGCAGGGCTATGAGGTGGAAGGCCTGTTCATGAAGAACTGGGAAGAAGACGACGGAACCGAATACTGCACCGCCATGGATGACCTGGCGGACGCCCAGGCCGTATGCGACAAGATTGGCATCAAGCTGCACACCGCCAATTTCGCCGCCGAGTACTGGGACAACGTGTTCGAGCACTTCCTGGCCGAATACAAGGCCGGCCGCACGCCGAACCCGGACATCCTGTGCAACCGGGAGATCAAGTTCAAGGCGTTCCTCGACTACGCCATGATGCTCGGCGCCGACCTGATCGCCACTGGCCACTACGTGCGTCGCCGCGACATCGACGGCCGCACCGAGCTGCTCAAGGGCCTGGACCCGAACAAGGACCAGAGCTACTTCCTGCACGCCGTGGGTGGTGAGCAGATCGCCAAGACCCTGTTCCCGGTCGGCGAGCTGGAAAAACCGCAGGTGCGGGCGATTGCCGAGAAATACGAGTTGGCGACCGCGAAGAAAAAGGATTCCACCGGCATCTGCTTTATCGGTGAACGCCGCTTCAGCGACTTCCTCAAGCAATACCTGCCGGCGCAACCGGGCGAGATCAAGACCACCGAAGGCGAAATCATCGGCCGCCACCATGGCCTGATGTACCACACCATCGGCCAACGCCAGGGCCTGGGCATCGGCGGCCTGAAAGACGCCAGTGACGAGCCGTGGTACGTGCTGATCAAGGATCTTGCGCACAACGAGCTGATCGTCGGCCAGGGTAACGATCACCCTTGGCTGTTCTCCCGCGCCCTGCTCGCCTCGGACATCTATTGGGTCAACCCGATCGACCTGAGCCAGCCGCGCCAGCTGACCGCCAAGGTTCGTTATCGCCAGAGCGACCAGCCCTGCACACTGGAGAAGACCGCCACCGGTTACCGCGCGACCTTCGACGACCCGCAACGCGCGGTCACCCCGGGCCAGTCCGTGGTGTTCTACGACGGCGAAATCTGCCTCGGCGGCGGCGTCATTGAAGTGGCTGAACCCTGGACCAGCAAAGGCCAGGCTCAATGACCCCCACTCAGGAGCAACTGACGGCCCTCGGCGGTGTATTCCTGGCTGCCGTGCTGGTCGACAAGATCGCCAAGACCGGCCAGACCAACGAGGCCGGCCTGACCTGCATGCTCGGCAGCCTGCTGATCCGCGACCCCAAGGACACCCTGGAAGTCTACGGCGGCGACGACATCAACCTGCGCGAAGGCTATCGCGCATTGATCGGCGCCCTCGAACGCGATCCGAGCGCCCTGCAGCGTGAGCCGCTGCGTTATGCCCTGGCGATGCTTGGCCTGGAACGTCAATTGGCCAAGCGCAGCGACATGCTGGACGTGATCGGCAAACGCCTGCCGCAGATCCAGTCCCAGGTCGAGCACTTCGGCCCGGCCCACGAAAACGTGATCGCCGCCTGCGGCGCGCTGTATCAGGACACCCTGAGCACCCTGCGCCAACGCATCCAGGTGCACGGCGACATGCGCAACCTGCAGCAACCGAGCAACGCCTCGAAAATTCGTGCCCTGCTGCTGGCCGGCATCCGTTCGGCACGGCTGTGGCGGCAATTGGGCGGTCATCGCTGGCAACTGGTGATCAGCCGCCGCAAATTGCTCAAAGAGCTTTACCCATTGATGCGTAACGAATAACCCGCATCGACAGCACTGAACTCAGCAATACGCGTAATACGCCGGTCAGTTGGCGACGGACCGGCGGATTTTTTCATGTATGATACGCGCCCCATTTCGTTGCCCGACTGTCCGAGAACACCCCATGCAGCTTTCTTCGCTCACTGCGGTTTCCCCTGTTGACGGCCGCTACGCCGGCAAAACCCAGGCCCTGCGCCCAATTTTCAGCGAGTACGGCCTGATCCGTGCCCGCGTCCTGGTTGAAGTGCGCTGGCTCCAGCGCCTGGCCGCTCACCCTGCCATCAGCGAAGTGCCGGCGTTCTCCGCCGAAGCCAACGCTGTGCTGAACACCCTGGCGGAAAACTTCTCCCTGGAGCACGCCGAGCGTGTCAAAGAGATCGAGCGCACCACCAACCACGACGTAAAAGCCATCGAATACCTGCTCAAGGAGCAGGCGGCCAAGCTGCCGGAACTGGCCAAGGTCAGCGAATTCATCCACTTTGCCTGCACCAGCGAGGACATCAACAACCTGTCCCACGCCCTGATGCTGCGCGAAGGCCGTGATGATGTGATGCTGCCGCTGATGCGCCAGACCGCCAACGCCATCCGCGAACTGGCCATCCGTTTCGCCGACGTGCCGATGCTGTCGCGCACCCACGGTCAACCGGCTTCGCCGACCACCCTGGGTAAAGAGCTGGCGAACGTGGTTTACCGTCTGGAGCGCCAGATCGCTCAAGTCGCTGCCGTACCGCTGCTGGGCAAGATCAACGGCGCTGTGGGCAACTACAACGCGCACCTGTCGGCCTACCCTGAGATTGACTGGGAAGCCAACGCTCGCGCTTTCATCGAAGACGAGCTGGGCCTGGGCTTCAACCCATACACCACGCAGATCGAACCGCACGACTACATCGCCGAGCTGTTCGACGCCATCGCGCGCTTCAACACCATCCTGATCGACTTCGACCGCGACATCTGGGGCTACATCTCCCTGGGTTACTTCAAGCAGCGCACCATCGCTGGCGAAATCGGCTCGTCGACCATGCCGCACAAGGTCAACCCGATCGACTTCGAAAACTCCGAAGGCAACCTGGGTATTGCCAACGCACTGTTCCAGCACCTGGCGAGCAAACTGCCGATCTCCCGCTGGCAGCGCGACCTGACCGACTCCACCGTACTGCGCAACCTCGGTGTCGGCTTCGCCCACAGCGTGATCGCGTACGAAGCCAGCCTCAAAGGCATCAGCAAGCTGGAGCTCAACGAGCAGAAGATTGCCGCTGACCTGGACGCTTGCTGGGAAGTGCTGGCCGAGCCGATCCAGACCGTGATGCGTCGCTACAACATCGAAAACCCGTACGAAAAGCTGAAAGAATTGACCCGTGGCAAGGGCATCAGCCCTGAAGCGCTGCAGACTTTCATCGACGGCCTGGACATGCCAGCCGCTGCCAAGGCCGAGCTGAAACTGCTCACCCCGGCCAACTACATTGGCAACGCTGTAGCGCAAGCCAAGCGCATCTGATCGACCGCTAGAACCGTTTAAGACGCCCGGCCGCGCCGGGCGTTTTTATTCCCGTATGAAAAGTGCTTTTTTTCAATAGGTTACACATGAATCCTGACATTCCTCTTCAACTTCTGGGCGGCATCACGGCACGCGAATTCCTGCGCGACTACTGGCAGAAAAAACCGTTGCTGATCCGTCAGGCGATTCCCGATTTCGAAAGCCCGATCGATGCCGACGAACTGGCCGGCCTGGCGCTGGAAGAAGAAGTCGAATCGCGTCTGGTGATCGAGAACGGCGAGCGCCCTTGGGAATTGCGTCGCGGTCCGTTCGCCGAAGACGAATTCAGCAAACTGCCGGAACGCGAGTGGACCCTGCTGGTGCAGGCCGTCGACCAGTTCGTGCCGGAAGTCAGTGAACTGCTGGAAAACTTCCGCTTCCTGCCGAGCTGGCGCATCGACGACGTGATGATCAGCTTCGCCGCCCCCGGTGGCAGCGTCGGTCCGCACTTCGACAACTACGACGTGTTCCTGCTGCAAGGCCACGGCAAGCGCAACTGGAAAATTGGCCAGATGTGCGACTCCGAAAGCCCGCTGCTGCAACACGCGGACCTGCGCATCCTCGCCGAATTCGAAGCCACCGATGAGTGGGTCCTGGAACCGGGCGACATGCTCTACCTGCCGCCGCGCCTGGCCCATTGCGGCGTGGCCGTCGATGACTGCCTGACCTACTCGGTCGGTTTCCGTGCACCGAGCGCCGCTGAAGTGCTGACCCACTTCACCGACTTCCTCAGCCAGTTCCTGCCGGACGAAGAGCGCTACACCGACGCCGACGCCCAGCCGGTGGCGGATCCGCACCAGATCCAGCACGACGCCCTCGATCGCCTCAAAGGCCTGCTGGCCGAGCACATGAGCGACGAGCGCCTGCTGCTGACCTGGTTCGGCCAGTTCATGACCGAGCCGCGTTACCCGGAACTGGTGGTCGGCCCGGAAGATCTCGAAGAAGACGACGTCCTCGGCGCGCTGGAACAAGGCGCGGTGCTGATCCGCAATCCAAGTGCACGCCTGGCCTGGTCGGAAGTCGATGACGACCTGCTGCTGTTCGCCAGCGGCCAGAGCCGTTACCTGCCGGGCAAACTGCGCGAGTTGTTGAAGATGATCTGCGCGGCCGACGCCTTGCACGTCGACAACCTGGGTGACTGGCTGGCCGACGAAGACGGCCGCGGCCTGCTGTGCGAACTGGTCAAGCAAGGAAGCCTGGGGTTTGCCGATGAATAAGATTCACGTACGTGTCGCAGACTGGCAGAAAGACAACGCCGAGATCCGGCGCATTCGTGAAGCGGTGTTCGTCGCCGAGCAATCCGTTCCGCCCGAGCTGGAATGGGATGCCGATGATGTGACGGCCGTGCATTTCCTCGCCCTCGAAGGCGACTTTCCCGTGGGCACCGCCCGCCTGCTGCCCGACGGTCACGTCGGCCGGGTGTCGGTCCTCAAGGACTGGCGCGGTCTGAAAGTCGGCGATGCACTGATGCACGCGGTGATCGGCGAAGCCGAAGAGCGCGGGCTGAAGCAGCAGATGCTCAGCGCCCAGGTGCAAGCCACGGCGTTCTATGAGCGCCTGGGCTTTCACATGGTCAGCGAGGAGTTCCTGGAAGCCGGGATTCCGCATGTGGACATGGTTCGCCATTCGGCCTGATACCGAGTCGCGGCCTTCGCGAGCAAGCCCGCTGCCACAATTGGAATGCATTCCCCTGTGGGAGCGGGCTTGCTCGCGAAGAGGCCAGTAGGCACACCACAAAACGCCCCGCCATTTTCGGATGCCGGGGCGTTTTGCTGTCTAGCATTAAACTTGCCCCCTCCCAGGCCGACACACTGCTATCACCCAAACCTGTAGGAGCGAGCTTGCTCGCGATGTAGGTGAACGATGACGCGTGCTGCCTGAAGCAACGTGTCGCGATCAAGTTTTTCGCGAGCAAGCTCGCTCCTACAGACATCCCAGGCCGACAAACTGGCAATATCAACATTTTGAAGCTGGCGGAGATAACGGATATGTCCCTACGCACCCTGCTCACCACACTGCTGGTGACCTGCAGTTTACCGCTCATGGCCGCCACCGAAATCGTGCCGCTGAACTACCACACCAGCGCCGACATGTTGCCGGTGGCGCAGGATTTCATCGGCAAGGACGGCCAGGTCAGCGCCTACGGCAATCAGCTGATCGTCAATGCCGATCAGCGCAAGATCGACGAACTTAAGGCCTTGATCGGTCAACTCGACACCGCGCCCAAACGCCTGTTGATCACCGTCGACACCAACGAAAACAACTCCCAAGGCAATCAGGGTTATTCGGTCAACGGCGCCAAACCGGGCCAGACCCGCATCATCAGCCACAGCACCGACAGCCGGGACGGTGGCATCCAGCAGGTCCAGGCCACCGACGGCATGCCAGCTTTGATCCAGGTAGGCCAAAGCGTACCGCTGACGAGCAGCCAGACCGACTCCTACGGCGACCTGCGCAGCCAGACCGAATACCGCAACGTCACCCAGGGCTTCTACGTCACCGCCAACGTCACTGGCGAGATCGTTCACCTGTCGATCAGCACAAACCGTGACCGAATGAGCCAGGAACGTCCCGATGTAGTGAACGTGCAAAGCACCGACACAACCGTCACCGGCCGCCTGGGCGAGTGGATCCTGCTGGCCGGGGTCAACGGTCAGACCCAGGCCGACAAACAGGGCGGGAGCCGCAGCTACTCGACCCAGAGCCGCAACGACATGACCTTGCGGGTGAAAGTCGATACTTTGGACTAAAGCCCCGAAAACTGACTGAGGAGTCGTATTAGACCAAAGATGTAGTGCTTGAAAAAAAGCACTACAAAACGTTTGACGAGCCAAAAAAGCAAAGGCATGATGGCCTCGCTCCCGCTAATCAGGGGCCCTGGCAAGGGCCTTCGAGGCGATGTTCGCATCTACCCCGCGAACCGCTTCGTGTCTGTACCGCCCACAAGGTGTGTTTGACGAGGTTGCCGACTGGAACGAAGTTGTCCCGAGGGACGGAAGCGTATTTAGGTAAACCCGGCATCACACTGAAGTTCGCACCAAGGCCCACGACGCCCGAATGCGCCCGCCAGTTCGCCCTTACCTGCTCACTTCCCCTCGAGCCCATCGTTCATCCCGTCGCCATCCCCGCCGAACCCGACTTGACCACCTAAGCTTCTGGTCAGCGAGCGCAGGAATTTTCCACCGCAGAACAACTTTTCATAAAGACGCGACGAGGTTTATCTCCCATGGCACTGACACGCGAACAGCAAATTGCAGCCCTCGAAAAAGACTGGGCTGAGAACCCGCGCTGGAAAGGCGTGACACGCACTTACTCCGCTGCTGACGTCGTCCGCCTGCGTGGCTCGGTTCAACCTGAGCACACCTTTGCAAAAATGGGCGCCGAGAAGCTGTGGAACCTGGTTACCCAGGGTGCCAAGCCAGCCTTCCGTCCTGAGAAAGATTTCGTCAACTGCATGGGCGCCCTGACCGGCGGCCAGGCTGTACAACAAGTCAAAGCCGGTATCCAGGCAATCTACCTGTCGGGCTGGCAAGTGGCTGCGGACAACAACTCCGCCGAATCGATGTACCCGGACCAGTCGCTGTACCCGGTTGACTCGGTACCGACCGTGGTCAAGCGCATCAACAACTCGTTCCGTCGCGCCGACCAGATCCAGTGGAAAGCCGGCAAGAACCCGGGCGACGCTGGCTACATCGACTACTTCGCGCCAATCGTGGCTGACGCCGAAGCCGGTTTCGGCGGCGTACTGAACGCCTACGAGCTGATGAAGAGCATGATCGAGGCAGGCGCCGCCGGCGTTCACTTCGAAGACCAACTGGCTTCCGTGAAGAAATGCGGCCACATGGGCGGCAAGGTACTGGTTCCTACCCAGGAAGCCGTACAGAAGCTGACCGCTGCCCGTCTGGCAGCCGACGTTGCCGGTACCCCGACCATCATCCTGGCCCGTACCGACGCCAACGCCGCTGACCTGCTGACCTCCGACTGCGACCCGTACGACCAGCCATTCGTGACTGGCGAACGTACCCAGGAAGGTTTCTACAAGGTGCGCGCCGGCCTGGATCAAGCCATCGCCCGCGGCCTGGCCTACGCTCCGTACGCCGACCTGATCTGGTGCGAAACTGCCAAGCCGGACCTGGACGAGGCTCGTCGCTTCGCTGAAGCGATCAAGAAGGAATACCCGGACCAACTGCTGTCGTACAACTGCTCGCCTTCCTTCAACTGGAAGAAAAACCTGGACGACGCGACCATCGCCAAGTTCCAGCGCGAACTGTCCGCCATGGGCTACAAGCACCAGTTCATCACCCTGGCCGGCATTCACAACATGTGGCACAGCATGTTCAACCTGGCGCACGACTACGCCCGCAACGACATGACTGCCTACGTGAAGCTGCAAGAGCAAGAGTTCGCTGATGCTGCCAAGGGTTACACCTTCGTGGCTCACCAGCAGGAAGTGGGCACCGGCTACTTCGACGACATGACCACCGTGATCCAGGGTGGCTCGTCTTCGGTAACCGCGCTGACCGGTTCGACCGAAGAAGAACAGTTCCACTGATCTGCTTCGCTTGAGACATCAGCCGCCGCGGGCCTTTTAGAAAGCTAACCGCAGCGCTGCACACCTGACGCCCCGACTGGTTCGGGGCGTTTTTTTGCCCGCAATTCCCCAACCACCACAAAACCCTGTAATGCGCAAATAAGACAACTTCCCCACCCTAAACCCACTAAACAGTTTAAAAACCGGCACAAACAATATTGATTATCATTTAGCGAAAACTATGTTCGTTACATTCCTTACAAAACATAATTCCCGAAATGCCGGCTAATGCCCGCAACGCAAGGGCTACGGCGCTTTTGCCGCGCGCTATGTCCTTATTCCTATAAATAATTTCGCTATAGGAATTTTACTTGCTGGGTGTTTAGCCATAAAATCAGCGGGATTGATTGCTGCGACATATCGTCACTGCTTTGTTACTTTTTCAAGCTCAGAGACCTTTGCTCTCTGTTAAGGATTACCAGCATGCCCGAAGCGACAGGACTCATGGCCCACAACTGGGGCTTTGCCATTTTCCTTCTAGGCGTCGGCGGCCTCTGCGCCTTCATGCTCGGTGTCTCCAGCCTACTCGGGTCAAAAGCCTGGGGCCGCAGCAAAAACGAACCGTTCGAGTCCGGCATGCTACCTACAGGTGGCGCCCGCTTGCGGCTCTCAGCCAAATTCTATCTGGTCGCGATGCTGTTCGTGATCTTCGATATCGAAGCCCTCTTTCTCTTTGCATGGTCTGTGTCCGTCCGCGAAAGCGGCTGGACCGGATTCGTCGAAGCTCTCGTTTTCATAGCAATTCTGTTGGCAGGTCTTGTCTACCTATTCCGAGTGGGTGCCCTTGACTGGGCTCCGGAAGCTCGGCGCAAGCGGCAAGCGAAGCTGAAACAATGAGGCTTTGGCAATGCAATACAATCTCACCAGGATCGACCCCGATGCTCCTAACGAGCAGTATCCGATTGGCCAGCGGGAAACCGTTTCCGATCCGTTAGAAGATCAAGTCCACAAAAACATCTTCATGGGCAAGCTCGAAGACGTGCTTAACGGCACGATCAACTGGGGGCGCAAGAACTCCCTGTGGCCGTACAACTTCGGCCTTTCGTGCTGCTACGTGGAAATGACCACCGCCTTCACGGCGCCCCACGACATCGCGCGCTTTGGCGCCGAGGTTATCCGGGCATCGCCGCGCCAGGCGGATTTCATGGTTATCGCCGGTACCTGCTTCATCAAGATGGCGCCGATCATCCAGCGTCTCTACGAGCAAATGCTCGAACCTAAATGGGTCATCTCCATGGGTTCGTGCGCCAACTCCGGTGGCATGTACGACATCTACTCCGTCGTTCAAGGGGTGGACAAGTTCCTGCCCGTGGACGTCTACGTGCCTGGCTGCCCGCCCCGTCCTGAAGCTTTCCTGCAAGGTTTGATGCTGCTGCAGGAGTCGATTGGACAGGAGCGTCGTCCGCTTTCCTGGGTCGTTGGTGATCAAGGCGTCTACCGCGCCGAGATGCCTTCGGAGAAGGAAAAGCGCCGCGAACAGCGAATCGCAGTCACCAACCTGCGCAGCCCCGACGAAGTCTGATCCAGATCTGCTTCTTTAATAGAACGAGACACTGGCTTCATTCTTTACGTTGACCGAAAGCGATAAAATAACCATGACTACAGGCAGTGCTCTGTACATCCCGCCTTACAAGGCAGACGACCAGGATGTGGTCGTCGAACTGAACAACCGTTTTGGCCCGGAGGCGTTCACCGCCCAGCCTACCCGCACCGGCATGCCGGTGCTTTGGGTTGCCCGTGCCAAACTCGTCGAAGTCCTGACCTTCCTGCGCAACCTGCCCAAGCCGTACGTCATGCTCTATGACCTGCACGGCGTGGACGAGCGTCTGCGTACCAAGCGTCAAGGGCTGCCGAACGGCGTCGACTTCTCCGTGTTCTACCACTTGATGTCGATCGAGCGTAATAGTGACGTAATGATCAAGGTCGCCTTGTCCGAGAGCGACCTCAGCCTGCCGACCGTCACCAGCATCTGGCCGAACGCCAACTGGTACGAGCGCGAAGTCTGGGACATGTACGGCATCGACTTCAAAGGTCACCCGCACCTGTCGCGCATCATGATGCCGCCGACCTGGGAAGGTCACCCGCTGCGCAAGGACTTCCCGGCCCGTGCCACCGAGTTCGACCCGTTCACCCTGAACCTGGCCAAGCAGCAGCTCGAGGAAGAGTCCGCGCGCTTCAAGCCGGAAGACTGGGGCATGAAACGTTCCGGCCCGAACGAGGACTACATGTTCCTCAACCTCGGCCCGAACCACCCTTCGGCGCACGGTGCATTCCGCATCATCCTGCAGCTGGACGGTGAAGAGATCGTCGACTGCGTTCCGGACATCGGTTACCACCACCGTGGTGCCGAGAAGATGGCCGAGCGTCAGTCCTGGCACAGCTTCATCCCGTACACCGACCGTATCGACTACCTCGGCGGCGTGATGAACAACCTGCCGTACGTGCTCTCGGTCGAGAAGCTGGCCGGCATCAAGGTGCCCGAGAAAGTCGACGTCATCCGCATCATGATGGCCGAGTTCTTCCGGATCACCAGCCACCTGCTGTTCCTGGGTACCTACATCCAGGACGTCGGCGCCATGACCCCGGTGTTCTTCACCTTCACCGACCGCCAGAAAGCGTACACGGTGATCGAAGCCATCACCGGTTTCCGCCTGCACCCGGCCTGGTACCGCATCGGTGGCGTCGCCCACGACCTGCCGCGCGGCTGGGAAAAACTGGTCAAGGATTTCGTCGAGTGGATGCCCAAGCGCCTGGACGAATACCAGAAAGCCGCACTGGACAACAGCATCCTGCGCGGCCGGACCATCGGCGTCGCCGACTACAACACCAAGCAAGCCCTGGAATGGGGCGTCACCGGTGCCGGCCTGCGTGCCACCGGTTGCGACTTCGACCTGCGTAAGGCGCGTCCGTACTCGGGCTACGAGAACTTCGAGTTCGAAGTGCCGCTGGCCGCCAATGGCGATGCCTACGACCGTTGCATCGTGCGCGTCGAAGAGATGCGCCAGAGCATCCGGATCATCGACCAGTGCATGCGCAACATGCCGGAAGGCCCGTACAAGGCGGATCACCCGCTGACCACGCCGCCACCGAAAGAGCGCACGCTGCAGCACATCGAAACCTTGATCACGCACTTCCTGCAGGTTTCGTGGGGCCCGGTCATGCCGGCCAACGAATCCTTCCAGATGATCGAAGCGACCAAGGGCATCAACAGTTATTACCTGACGAGCGATGGCGGCACCATGAGCTACCGCACCCGGATTCGTACCCCAAGCTTCCCGCACCTGCAGCAGATCCCTTCGGTGATCAAAGGCAGCATGGTCGCGGACTTGATCGCGTACCTGGGTAGTATCGATTTCGTTATGGCCGACGTGGACCGCTAAGCATGAACAGCACGCTTATCCAGACAGACCGTTTCACCTTGAGTGAAACCGAGCGCTCGGCCATCGAGCACGAGTTGCATCACTACGAAGACCCGCGCGCGGCGTCGATCGAAGCCCTGAAGATCGTCCAGAAGGAACGTGGCTGGGTGCCGGACGGCGCCCTCTACGCCATCGGCGAGATCCTCGGCATCCCGGCCAGCGACGTAGAAGGCGTGGCGACGTTCTATAGCCAGATCTTCCGCCAGCCGGTTGGCCGCCACATCATTCGCGTCTGCGACAGCATGGTCTGCTACATCGGCGGCCACGAGTCGGTGGTCAGCGAAATCCAGAGCAAACTCGGCATCGGCCTGGGTCAGACCACCACCGATGGTCGTTTCACCCTTCTGCCGGTTTGCTGCCTCGGCAACTGCGACAAGGCGCCGGCGTTGATGATCGACGACGACACTTTCGGGGATGTGCAGCCAGCAGGCGTTGCCAAATTGCTCGAGGGCTACGTATGACCCTGACTTCCTTCGGTCCAGCCAACCGCATCAAGCGTTCGGCCGAGACTCACCCGCTCACCTGGCGCCTGCGTGACGACGGCGAAGCCGTCTGGCTCGACGAGTACCAGGCCAAGAACGGTTACGCCGCTGCGCGCAAGGCCTTCGCCGACATGGCCCAGGACGACATCGTCCAGACCGTGAAAGACGCAGGCCTCAAGGGCCGCGGCGGTGCAGGCTTCCCCACGGGCGTGAAGTGGGGCCTGATGCCAAAGGACGAATCCATCAACATCCGCTACCTGCTGTGCAACGCGGATGAAATGGAGCCGAACACCTGGAAAGACCGCATGCTGATGGAGCAGCTGCCCCATCTGCTGATCGAAGGCATGCTGATCAGTGCCCGCGCGCTGAAAACCTACCGTGGCTACATCTTCCTGCGTGGCGAGTACACCACCGCCGCCAAGCACCTCAACCGTGCCGTGGAAGAAGCCAAGGCTGCAGGCCTGTTGGGCAAGAACATCCTGGGTTCGGGTTTTGATTTCGAGCTGTTCGTCCACACCGGTGCCGGGCGTTACATCTGCGGTGAAGAAACCGCACTGATCAACTCCCTCGAAGGCCGTCGCGCCAACCCGCGCTCCAAGCCGCCCTTCCCTGCCGCCGTTGGCGTGTGGGGCAAGCCGACCTGCGTGAACAACGTCGAGACCCTGTGCAACGTGCCGGCGATCATTGCCGACGGCGTGGACTGGTACAAATCCCTGGCCCGCGAAGGCAGCGAAGACATGGGCACCAAGCTCATGGGCTTCTCCGGCAAGGTCAAGAACCCGGGCCTGTGGGAACTGCCATTCGGCGTCACCGGTCGCGAGTTGTTCGAAGACTACGCCGGCGGCATGCGCGATGGCTTCAAGCTCAAGGCCTGGCAGCCAGGCGGCGCCGGTACCGGCTTCCTGTTGCCGGAACACCTGGACGCACAAATGTACGCCGGCGGCATCGCCAAGGTGGGCACCCGTATGGGTACCGGCCTGGCCATGGCGGTGGACGACAGCGTCAACATGGTGTCCCTGCTGCGCAACATGGAGCAGTTCTTCGCCCGCGAATCCTGTGGTTTCTGCACCCCGTGCCGCGATGGCCTGCCATGGAGCGTCAAGCTCCTGATGGCCATCGAGAACGGTGAAGGCCAGCCAGGCGACATCGAGACCCTGCTGGGTCTGGTCGGCTTCCTCGGCCCAGGCAAGACCTTCTGTGCTCACGCACCGGGCGCCGTGGAACCGTTGGGCAGCGCAATCAAATACTTCCGCCATGAGTTCGAAGCCGGTATCGCGCCTGTCAGCGCCGCCGTCCCGCCTCTGGCAAGGCCGATCGTAGTCGGCGCGTAAACGCTTAAAAAAGGCGAAGGGTCCGTGCCCTTCGCTTTTCGTGCGATGACGCCTTTACCGGCTGTGTTGATTCGCGCGGATAACAAGATTCCATTAGCCACGCCCGCTGACACCGGGCCAACGAAGAACTTTGAACCATGGCCACTATCCACGTAGACGGCAAAGCGCTCGAAGTCGATGGGGCAGACAACCTGTTACAGGCATGTCTGTCTCTGGGCCTCGATATTCCGTATTTCTGCTGGCACCCTGCCCTTGGCAGCGTTGGCGCTTGCCGCCAGTGCGCGGTCAAGCAGTACACCGACGAGAACGACACCCGTGGTCGTATCGTCATGTCCTGCATGACCCCTGCCACCGACAACACCTGGATCTCCATCGAAGATGAAGAATCCAAGGCCTTCCGCGCCAGTGTTGTCGAATGGCTGATGACCAACCACCCTCACGACTGCCCGGTCTGTGAAGAAGGCGGTCACTGCCACCTGCAAGACATGACGGTAATGACCGGCCACAACGAGCGCCGTTACCGCTTCACCAAGCGTACCCACCAGAACCAGCAACTGGGCCCGTTCATTTCCCACGAGATGAACCGCTGCATCGCCTGCTACCGCTGCGTGCGCTTCTATAAGGACTACGCCGGCGGCACCGACCTCGGCGTATTCGGCGCCCACGACAACGTGTACTTCGGTCGCGTTGAAGACGGCACCCTCGAAAGCGAGTTCTCCGGCAACCTCACCGAGGTCTGCCCGACCGGTGTGTTCACCGACAAGACTCACTCCGAGCGCTACAACCGTAAGTGGGACATGCAGTTCTCGCCGAGCATCTGCCATGGCTGCTCCAGCGGTTGCAACATCTCCCCGGGCGAGCGTTACGGCGAACTGCGTCGTATCGAAAACCGTTTCAACGGTTCGGTAAACCAGTACTTCCTGTGCGACCGTGGCCGTTTCGGCTATGGCTACGTCAACCGCGAAGACCGCCCGCGTCAGCCGCTGCTGGCCAATGGTGCCAAGCTGAGCCTGGACGAAGCACTGGATAAAGCCGCCGACCTGCTGCGCGGTCGCAACATCGTCGGTATCGGTTCGCCACGCGCCAGCCTCGAAAGCAACTACGCGTTGCGCGAACTGGTCGGTGCCGAGCACTTCTACTCGGGTATCGAAGCTGCCGAGCTGGAACGCATCCGTCTGGTCCTGCAAGTGCTCAAAGACAGCCCGTTGCCAGTACCGAACATGCGCGACATCGAAGACCACGACGCCATCTTCGTCCTCGGCGAAGACCTGACCCAGACTGCTGCGCGCATGGCCCTGTCCCTGCGTCAATCGGTCAAGGGCAAGGCCGAAGACATGGCCGACGCCATGCGCGTCCAGCCTTGGCTCGACGCCGCGGTGAAGAACATCGGCCAGCACGCGCTGAACCCGCTGTTCATCGCCAGCCTGGCTGAGACCAAGCTCGACGACATCGCTGAAGAGTGCGTACACGCCGCTCCAGACGACCTGGCCCGCATCGGTTTCGCCGTGGCTCACGCCCTCGATGCCAGCGCGCCTGCCGTTGAAGGCCTGGACGCTGAAGCCCTCGAACTGGCCAAGCGCATTGCCGACGCCCTGCTCGCCGCCAAGCGCCCACTGATCATCGCCGGTACTTCCCTGGGCTCCAAAGCCCTGATCGAAGCCGCCGCGAACATCGCCAAAGCCCTGAAGCTGCGCGAGAAGAACGGTTCCATCAGCCTGATCGTGCCAGAAGCCAACAGCCTCGGCCTGGCCATGCTCGGAGGCGAATCGGTCGACGCTGCGCTGCAAGCCGTGATCGACGGTAAAGCCGACGCCATCGTCGTGCTGGAAAACGATCTGTACACCCGTACCGACAAGGCCAAGGTCGATGCTGCCCTTAACGCCACCAAGGTGCTGATCGTCGCCGACCACCAGAAGACCGCCACCAGCGATCGCGCGCAACTGGTCCTGCCAGCCGCCAGCTTCGCTGAAGGCGACGGTACCCTGGTCAGCCAGGAAGGCCGCGCCCAGCGTTTCTTCCAGGTTTTCGATCCGAAGTACATGGATGCGAGCATCCTGGTCCACGAAGGCTGGCGCTGGCTGCATGCCCTGCGCGCGACCCTGCTGAACCAGCCGATCGACTGGACCCAACTGGACCACGTCACCGCTGCCGTCGCTTCCAGCACCTCGATCCTGAACCGCATCGTCGATGCCGCACCGTCCGCCGCGTTCCGCATCAAGGGCATGAAACTGGCCCGTGAACCGCTGCGCTACTCCGGTCGTACCGCCATGCGCGCCGACATCAGCGTGCACGAACCGCGTACCCCGCAGGACAAGGACACCGCGTTCGCCTTCTCCATGGAAGGTTACTCGGGTTCCGCCGAACCGCGTCAGCAAGTGCCCTTCGCCTGGTCTCCGGGCTGGAACTCGCCGCAGGCCTGGAACAAGTTCCAGGACGAAGTCGGTGGTCACATCCGTGCTGGCGACCCAGGCACCCGCCTGATCGAAAGCACCGGCGACTCGTTGAACTGGTTCGCCAGTGTTCCGCGCGCGTTCAACCCGGCACCGGGTACCTGGCAGGTCGTGCCGTTCTTCCACCTGTTCGGCAGCGAAGAGAACTCTTCGAAAGCCGCGCCGGTCCAGGAACGCATCCCGGCGGCCTATGTTGCCCTGGCCAAGTCCGAAGCCGATCGCCTCGGTGTCAACGACGGTGCCCTGCTGAGCTTGAACGTGGCTGGCCAGACCCTGCGTCTGCCGCTGCGCATCAACGAAGAACTGGGCGCCGGTCTGGTGGCATTGCCTGCGGGCATCGCCGGCATTCCGCCAGCCATCTTTGGCAAATCCGTTGACGGTCTGCAGGAGGCAGCTCAATGACCTGGTTCACTCCTGAGGTGATCGACATCATCCTCGCGGTCCTCAAGGCCGTGGTGATCCTGCTCGCCGTGGTGGTCTGCGGCGCCCTGCTCAGCTGGGTCGAGCGTCGTCTGCTCGCCCTCTGGCAGGACCGTTACGGTCCGAACCGTGTGGGTCCGTTCGGCGCGTTCCAGATCGCCGCCGACATGATCAAGATGTTCTTCAAGGAAGACTGGACGCCTCCGTTCGCCGACAAGATGATCTTCACCCTGGCACCGGTAGTCGCCATGAGCGCCCTGCTGATTGCCTTCGCGATCATCCCGATCACCCCGACCTGGGGCGTGGCGGACCTGAACATCGGCATCCTGTTCTTCTTCGCCATGGCCGGTTTGTCGGTCTACGCGGTGTTGTTCGCCGGTTGGTCGAGCAACAACAAGTTCGCCCTGCTGGGCAGCTTGCGTGCCTCGGCGCAGACCGTGTCGTACGAAGTGTTCATGGGCCTGTCGCTGATGGGCATCGTGATCCAGGTCGGCTCGTTCAACATGCGCGACATCGTCGACTACCAGGCGCAGAACCTGTGGTTCATCATTCCGCAGATCTTCGGTTTCCTGACCTTCTTCATCGCTGGCGTGGCCGTGACTCACCGTCATCCGTTCGACCAGCCGGAAGCGGAACAGGAACTGGCCGACGGTTACCACATTGAATACGCCGGCATGAAATGGGGCATGTTCTTCGTCGGCGAGTACATCGGCATCGTGTTGATTTCGGCGCTGCTGGTGACCTTGTTCTTCGGTGGCTGGCACGGTCCGTTCGGCATCCTGCCGCAGATCCCGTTCATCTGGTTCGCACTGAAAACCGCGTTCTTCATCATGATCTTCATCCTGCTGCGCGCTTCGATTCCGCGCCCACGGTATGACCAAGTGATGGATTTCAGCTGGAAGTTCTGCTTGCCGCTGACCCTCGTCAACATGCTGGTGACCGCTGCGATCGTGTTGCTCAACACGCGCGCCGTCGCGGCTCAGTGAGGATAGAGAATCATGAAGTACATATTTGACATCGTGCATGGCTTCTACACCCAGCTTCGCAGCCTGGTGATGATCTTCGGCCACGCCTTCCGCAAGCGCGACACGCTGCAGTACCCGGAAGAACCGGTCTACCTGCCGCCGCGCTACCGTGGACGTATCGTCCTGACCCGCGACCCCGACGGCGAAGAGCGTTGTGTAGCCTGCAACCTGTGCGCCGTGGCGTGCCCGGTCGGTTGCATCTCGCTGCAGAAAGCTGAAACCGAAGACGGTCGCTGGTACCCGGACTTCTTCCGCATCAACTTCTCGCGCTGCATTTTCTGTGGCCTCTGCGAGGAAGCCTGCCCGACCACCGCGATCCAGCTCACGCCGGATTTCGAAATGGCCGAGTTCAAACGTCAGGACCTGGTTTACGAGAAAGAAGATCTGCTGATCTCCGGCCCCGGCAAAAACCCTGATTACAACTTCTATCGTGTTGCAGGTATGGCGATTGCCGGTAAGCCAAAAGGCTCCGCGCAGAATGAAGCCGAACCGATCAACGTGAAGAGCTTGCTGCCTTAAGGAAGAAAGATGGAATTCGCTTTCTATTTCGCATCGGGTATCGCTGTGGTGTCCACGCTCCGCGTGATCACCAACACCAACCCTGTGCACGCCCTGCTCTACCTGATCATTTCGCTGATCGCCGTGGCCATGACGTTCTTCGCCCTCGGCGCACCGTTTGCCGGTGTCCTGGAAGTGATCGCCTACGCTGGCGCCATCATGGTGCTGTTCGTGTTCGTGGTGATGATGCTGAACCTGGGCCCCGCCTCGGTTCAGCAGGAGCGCGTCTGGCTCAAGCCCGGCATCTGGCTCGGCCCGGTCGTACTCGGCGCCCTGCTGCTGGTGGAACTGCTGTACGTGCTGTTCGCCCACCAGAGCGGCCAGGCCGTCGGCCACACCACCGTAGACGCCAAGGCCGTGGGCATCAGCCTGTTCGGTCCTTACCTGCTGGTGGTCGAACTCGCCTCGATGCTGCTGCTTGCCGCAGCCGTGACGGCGTTCCATTTGGGCCGTAACGAAGCCAAGGAGCAATGACGATGCCTGCTATCCCCATGGAGCATGGTCTGGCGGTCGCCGGCATCCTGTTCTGCCTCGGTCTGGTCGGCCTGATGGTCCGCCGCAACATTCTCTTCGTGCTGATGAGCCTGGAGGTCATGATGAATGCCTCCGCCCTGGCGTTCATCGTTGCCGGAAGCCGCTGGGCGCAGCCGGATGGACAGATCATGTTCATCCTGGTGATCAGCCTGGCAGCCGCCGAGGCCAGTATCGGCCTGGCGATCCTGCTGCAACTGTATCGCCGCTTCCACACGCTCGATATCGACGCTGCCAGTGAGATGCGCGGATGAATCTTCTCTATCTGACTTTCGTATTCCCTCTCATAGGTTTCCTGCTGCTGTCGTTCTCCCGTGGACGCATCTCGGAAAACCTCGCCGCGCTGATCGGCGTCGGCTCCATCGGTCTGTCGGCGATCGTCACCGCCTACGTGATCTGGCAATTCAACGTCGCCCCGCCACAAGGCGGCCACTACACCCAGGTGTTGTGGCAGTGGATGGCGGTGGAAGGTTTCACGCCGAACTTCGCGCTGTACCTGGACGGCCTGTCCGTAACCATGCTCGGCGTGGTTGTCGGCGTCGGCTTCCTGATCCACCTGTTCGCATCCTGGTACATGCGCGGTGAAGCCGGTTACTCGCGCTTCTTCGCCTACACCAACCTGTTCATCGCCAGCATGCTGTTCCTGGTGCTGGGCGATAACCTGTTGTTCCTGTACTTCGGCTGGGAAGGCGTGGGCCTGTGCTCGTACCTGTTGATCGGTTTCTACTACAGCAACCGCAACAACGGTAACGCGGCACTCAAGGCGTTCATCGTCACCCGTATCGGCGACGTGTTCATGGCCATCGGCCTGTTCATCCTGTTTGCCCAACTGGGCACGCTGAATGTCCAGGAACTGCTGGTGCTGGCACCGCAGAAATTCCAGGCCGGCGACTTCTGGATGGTCATGGCCACCCTGATGCTGCTGGGCGGCGCTGTCGGTAAATCCGCGCAACTGCCGCTGCAAACCTGGCTGGCAGACGCGATGGCCGGTCCTACCCCGGTTTCGGCACTGATCCACGCCGCAACCATGGTGACCGCCGGTGTCTACCTGATCGCCCGTACCCACGGCCTGTTCACCCTGGCGCCGGAAATCCTGCATCTTGTAGGTATCGTTGGTGGTGTGACCCTGGTGCTTGCAGGTTTCGCCGCTCTGGTCCAGACCGACATCAAGCGTATCCTCGCCTACTCGACCATGAGCCAGATCGGCTACATGTTCCTGGCCCTGGGCGTGGGTGCCTGGGATGGCGCAATCTTCCACCTGATGACCCACGCCTTCTTCAAGGCCCTGCTGTTCCTTGCCTCCGGTGCGGTGATCGTTGCCTGCCACCACGAGCAGAACATCTTCAAGATGGGCGGCCTGTGGAAGAAACTGCCTCTGGCCTACGCCAGCTTCATCGTCGGCGGCGCGGCCCTGGCGGCCCTGCCACTGGTGACCGCAGGCTTCTACTCCAAGGACGAAATCCTCTGGGAAGCGTTTGCCAGCGGCAACGAAGGCCTGCTGTATGCCGGTCTGGTCGGTGCGTTCATGACCTCGCTGTACACCTTCCGCCTGATCTTCATCGCGTTCCACGGTGAAGCGAAGACCGAAGCCCACGCCGGTCACGGCATTGCCCACTGGCTGCCACTGTCGGTGCTGATCGTATTGTCCACCGCCATCGGCGCGATGATCGTTCCGCCACTGCACGGCGTGCTGCCGCAAAGCGTCGGCCATGCCGGCGGCGAAGCCAAGCACAGCCTGGAAATCGCTTCGGGCGCCATCGCCCTGGCCGGTATCCTGCTGGCAGCCTTGCTGTTCCTCGGCAAGCGTCGCTTCGTCACCGCCATCGCCAACAGCGGCATCGGCCGTTTCCTCTCGGCCTGGTGGTTCGCTGCCTGGGGCTTCGACTGGATCTACGACAAACTGTTCGTCAAGCCATACCTGGCGATCAGCCACATCCTGCGCAAAGACCCGCTCGACCAGACCATCGGTCTGATCCCGCGCATGGCCAAAGGCGGTCACACCGCCCTGAGCCGTACCGAGACCGGTCAACTGCGTTGGTACGCCGCCTCGATGGCTGCTGGTGCCGTGCTGGTCATCGGCGCCGTCGTGCTGGTAGCGGTCTGATATGAACCTTGCGAATTTGCGAAAGGAAACGAACCCGTCATGATTCTGCCTTGGCTAATCCTGATCCCCTTCATCGGCGGCCTGCTGTGCTGGATGGGTGAGCGCTTCGGCGCCACCCTCCCCCGCTGGATTGCGCTGATCACCATGTCCCTGTTGCTCGCTCTCGGCCTCTGGCTGTGGGCCAACGGTGATTATTCATTTGCCCCGGCGCCTGGCGCCGACCCGACCTGGGCGCTTGAGTTCAAGCACGTCTGGATCGAACGCTTCGGCATCAACGTGCACCTGGCCCTCGACGGCCTGTCGCTGTTGATGATCATGCTGACCGGTCTGCTGGGTGTGCTCTCGGTACTCTGCTCGTGGAAAGAGATCCAGCGTCACGTGGGCTTCTTCCACCTGAACCTGATGTGGATCCTGGGCGGTGTCGTCGGCGTGTTCCTCGCCCTCGACCTGTTCATGTTCTTCTTCTTCTGGGAAATGATGCTGGTGCCGATGTACTTCCTCATCGCGCTCTGGGGTCACAGTTCTTCGGATGGCAAGAAAACCCGGATCTACGCGGCGACCAAGTTCTTCATCTTCACCCAGGCTTCCGGCCTGATCATGCTGGTGGCGATCCTCGGTCTGGTACTGGTCAACTTCAACGACACCGGCGTGATTACCTTCAACTACGCCGACCTGTTGAAGACCAAGATGTCGATGACCACCGAGTACATCCTGATGCTCGGCTTCTTCATCGCCTTCGCGGTCAAGCTGCCAGTCGTGCCGTTCCACTCCTGGTTGCCTGACGCTCACGCCCAGGCGCCGACCGCAGGTTCCGTCGACCTCGCCGGTATCTTGCTGAAAACCGCGGCCTACGGTCTGCTGCGTTTCGCCCTGCCGCTGTTCCCGAATGCCTCGGCCGAGTTCGCGCCGTTTGCAATGGCCCTGGGCCTGATCGGGATCTTCTACGGTGCGTTCCTGGCGTTCGCGCAAACCGACATCAAGCGTCTGATCGCCTTCTCGTCCGTTTCCCACATGGGCTTCGTACTGATCGGCATCTACTCCGGCAGCCAACTGGCGCTGCAGGGCGCGGTGATGCAGATGCTGGCGCACGGCCTGTCGGCGGCGGCACTCTTTATCCTCAGCGGCCAGCTGTACGAGCGCACCCACACCCGCGACATGCGTGAAATGGGTGGCCTGTGGTCGAAGATCGCCTACCTGCCGGCCCTCAGCCTGTTCTTTGCAGCGGCGTCCCTGGGCCTGCCGGGTACCGGTAACTTCGTCGGTGAGTTCCTGATCCTGATCGGTACTTTCCCGATCGCTCCATGGGTGACCATCATCGCCACCACCGGCCTGGTGTTCGGTTCGGTCTACTCGCTGATCATGATCCACCGTGCCTACTTCGGCCCGGCCAAATCGGACGCGGTACTGCATGGCATGGACGGTCGCGAAATGATCATGGTGGTCGGCCTGGCAGCACTGCTGATCTACATCGGCGTGTACCCGCAACCGTTCCTCGATACCTCTGCCGCGACGATGCATGGCGTGCAGCAGTGGCTCGGCACCGCCTTCACTCAACTCGCTTCGGCCCGGTAAGAGCGCTATGGAATTCACGACTCAACACTTTATCGCGCTAGCGCCGTTGTTGATCACCAGCGCCACGATCATCGTGGTGATGCTGGCGATTGCCTGGCGCCGCAACCACTCCCAGACCTTCCTGCTGTCGGTGGCAGGTCTGAACCTGGCTCTGCTGTCGATCCTGCCAGCCCTGAAAGTCGCGCCTCTGGCGGTGACTCCACTGCTGCAGATCGACACCTTCGCCTGCCTGTACATGGCGCTGATCCTGGTCGCCACCCTCGCCTGTGTCACCCTCGCCCACGCCTACCTCGGCGATGGCGGTTCGGGTTACCCGGGCAACCGTGAAGAACTGTACCTGCTGATCCTGATGGCCGCCGCCGGTGGCCTGGTACTGGTCAGCGCGCAGCACCTGGCCGGCTTGTTCGTCGGCCTGGAACTGCTCTCGGTACCGGTCTACGGCCTGGTGGCCTATGCCTTCTTCAACAAGCGCTCGCTGGAAGCCGGCATCAAGTACATGGTGCTGTCGGCTGCCGGTTCCGCGTTCCTGTTGTTCGGCATGGCCCTGCTCTACGCCGACGCTGGCAGCCTGAGCTTCAACGGCATCGGCCAGGCCCTGGCGGCCACTGGTCTGCCAAGCTCCCTGGCGCAACTGGGCCTGGGCATGATGCTGATCGGCCTGGCGTTCAAGTTGTCGCTGGTACCGTTCCACCTCTGGACCCCGGACGTTTACGAAGGTGCTCCGGCACCGGTGGCAGCGTTCCTGGCCACCGCGTCGAAAGTCGCTGTGTTCGCGGTGATGGTGCGTCTGTTCCAGATCTCGCCAGCAGCGAGCAGCGGTGTGCTGAGCGACGTACTGACCATCATCGCCATCGCGTCGATCCTGTTCGGTAACTTGCTGGCACTGACCCAGAGCAACCTCAAGCGTCTGCTGGGTTACTCGTCCATCGCCCACTTCGGCTACCTGCTGATCGCCCTGGTGGCGAGCAAAGGCCTGGCCGTGGAAGCCATCGGCGTGTACCTGGTCACCTACGTGATCACCAGCCTCGGCGCGTTCGGCGTGATCACCCTGATGTCCTCGCCGTACAACGGCCGCGACGCCGATGCCCTGTACGAGTACCGCGGCCTGTTCTGGCGCCGTCCGTACCTGACCGCCGTACTGACCGTGATGATGCTGTCCCTGGCCGGTATCCCGCTGACCGCGGGCTTCATCGGCAAGTTCTACATCATCGCCACCGGTGTGCAGTCGCAACAATGGTGGCTGGTCGGCTCCCTGGTACTGGGCAGCGCCATCGGCGTGTTCTACTACCTGCGCGTCATGGTCACCCTGTACCTGATCGAACCGAACCTGCGTCGCCACGATGCCCAGCTGCACTGGGAACAACGCGCAGGCGGCGTGATGCTGCTGGCCATCGCGGTACTGGCGTTCTTCCTCGGCCTGTATCCACAGCCGTTGTTGAGCCTGGTACAGCAATCGGGGCTGGCGGGTTGATGGCTTAAGCTTTATGCGGTAGAAAACAGAAACGGCACCTTCGGGTGCCGTTTTTGCGTTTGGAGTTTCAAGATCAAAAGATCGCAGCCTTCGGCAGCTCCTACAGGTGGATCGCATTTCAAGGTAGGAGCTGCCGCAGGCTGCGATCTTTTGATCTCAATCACCATAGACGTTGGTTGTCTAGGACGAACTCTTAGCGAGCATGCTCGCGTAGGCGTAGGGGCACGCACAAACAACAACGGCACCTTTGGGTGCCGTTGTTGCGTTTGGTGCTTCAATGACAACTTGGGCTATCGAGTTATCTGAGTTCCAGTAGCACGTATGCAATCGCCATCCCGATTAGAGTGACGATCACACCCACTACAAATATGACCAAAAGACGTTTCAGGTGAGGCGGAAAGTTCTCGATATCCTCAGAGGCCACTTTGCCATAGCGGATGTAATCTTTCGGCCACACCACCATGCCGGCAATTGCAGAGAGCAGCACAAAGCCGCCAAACCAACCCTGTCTCCTCCATCCTGGCCCCCAAATGTAAATGAAGCGACTGTTTTTCAAGGATTCCATCATGGCATCCAGATGACGGTGGCTCAGATACAAGCCGTAAGCAATATTCGCTATGCCCAATAGAATAGGGCCGCCGGTGACAGTTAATGCAATCCACGGAGACCAATTGTCGATGCTGGTCACTCCTGTTTTACTTCAAATATTTTCTCACCTACGTATTCGCCCACCGTGCCGCCACCTTCTGTCCCCACCCATGCACCAACCCCTACCAACGCGGCAAAGCAAACAATGCCCCCCACTACATGCCGCCTCCCCAGTGCCAGGCAAACAGGACGACCAGCCCAGGGCACGCCCATCCCGCCCGCTATCCCACCAGCTGTGGATCCGATAAATTTTCCTCCTTCAGTAAATTTCACCTTCTCACAAGCCGCTTCAGAGTCACCAAGACAAACTTCCTGAATGGCCAGCAACGATGAAACTCCACCAATCCCAATGCCGATGTACCCCCCGGCGCCCATGTACTTCGCCGCCCGACTAATCGCATTCACATGGGTCGCGTAACCCGGTATCTGCCCTGGCGCACCAGCCTTGTCCCAGTGGTGCACCAGACTGCGACTGGAAATACCGAGCGCTGTCTTCAGCTTGGGATGATCGCCCAGGCTCGTCTGGCCACGCAGTCGAGTAGAGTTCAGCAGATGCGCATCCAGTTGGGCGAGCAGACGTGTGCGTTCGGCGAAGAACTGCGGCGATTTGAGGTGCCCGTGCTGGCGATAGCTGTCCTGATGCAGACGCTCAATGGCTTGTAGGGTGTCGCGCATTTGGGTCAGATGTTTTTCCATGACCGCCGCGCTGACGCCAAGCCAGGTTGAGGTATGGCCGGAGAAACTGGCGATTTCCGCCGCGTGGCGGAACATGAACTCCGCTTCCTCTGGTGTAAGAGGGTCGAGCGCCGCCTCGACCTGTTGCGCGGCCTGCATCAACTGGGCTTCCTGATAGGTGCAGGAGGTGTTATTCGGATCGCTCAGCACAATCAGCGAGCCGGCTTTCAAGTCGCCATACCCAGGGTTCAGTGCCTGAAACTTGCTCATCACACCCGGGTCGGGCGTAGGGAAAAGTGTCGCCTCCAACGCTTCGCGGGTCATGCTTTTGGGCACCACATTGAATCCCGGTTCTTGAGGTACCGCGCGATTGAGTATCGCAGGCGCTGGAGGGTTCGAAGGGGCGAAACCAGACTGACGTGGCGCTGCCGGTTGGCTGGTTGCAGCACTGGAAGCCGGCTGCACAACGCTCTTGCCCGCTCGCGGTGCGGAGTTAGCGCTTTGATAGGTGGCTGTGACCACGGAGGGGATCAGTCGGGCTTTGCAGGGACAATCGCTATAGCTGTCCAGCGTGCCTGCCACGGCTTTGCCATGACTGATCATGTAGGAAATCCCACCGACGATCTTGTAAGTCTTGCCGTCCTCGCCACAGGTAACCCGATCACCTTCGCGGGCATGGGCGATTCCGTACATCATGACGCCGGTATGACCATCCAGGACTTTGCCGCCACAGGTGGTCTTGTCATTCAGGCCAATGAAATGTCCTTCGTTCATTGATGCTCTACCTCTTGGATGGAGGGCAGAAAATCATCGGCCATCGCTACACCTTCCCGCCCCACTAACAAAAAACCGCTTTGTAAGGTGTTGATGATCTCGTCACCATTGCAAAGATGGCTACCGACCAGCGCCATATCGCTATGTTCTTGTCCCGCGCCCGTCACGATCTGTGCGGTACTCCCATCGGCGTACACGACGTAGTCGCCTTTCCGTGCCGCACGTACCTTCTGGCCGCTCTCTAACGTGAACTCCAAGGGAGCAGCTCCCTGCTTGATCACCCCGCCATCGCGGGTTTGACTGCCCTCGGTTGCGATTCGGTAAATGGCGTGTGCGGGATGAGCTTCCATGTATGCCTGGCCCTGGCGAACAACTGCCAGAGCTTCATCGCAATATTGCGCAAGTCGTTGTTCACTCAAGTGGGGAGCGTCAAGGCTGCGGAGAAATTCAGGAGAAACTTCGTTGGTATACAAAGTGTGCAGAGGTGCATTCATTTGCAACTTCCTTATCGTCATCGATTTGAATTGCCTTCCCTTCTCATCTCGGCAGAAGCACTGAGCAGAGAGAATATGGGCGAAGACAAATAAGACTGTGGAACGCGGAGTGAAAGCAATCCAACAGCACAAACAAATAAACGATTAGGAATTTTCGCTATTATCAACAACCAATTTCCTACAGAGACAGTTACAAAAATTAATTTTTCGCTAAAGAAATTTATACGCCCCTGTTTAATCGCTTCGAAGTGTCACTTCCTGAAAGCTATAACATCTTGCAGTATTATTTAGAGGCAAGACAGAATCCGCCGGCTTGTTCTATCGTTTGCCGATCGATGACAAAACAGAGACTGGGTTTGGTAGACCCATAGCCATATCCGGCAGAGGCTTGCCTTCACTCAGTGCTTGGCCCATGTGATCGAGGCTAACTGTCCCTGGTCCAGCAATCGGGACTGGCTGGTTGATCGCTTAGCGACATTCGGTAGAAAACACGCACGGCACCTTCGGGTGCCGTTTTTGCGTTTGGCGTATCAAGATCAAAAGATCGCAGCCTGCGGCAGCTCCTACAGGTGGATCGCATTTCAAGGTAGGAGCTGCCACAGGCTGCGATCTTTTGATCTTTAATGCCCTCTCTTTTTTTCAGGAAGTTACCTGCAGGGCGGTACGCAGTAGCTGACATTCAACAGGAGGCATTTGCCGTTAAATTTGAAGACCAGCTATCCAGAAAGAAAACCCGGTAACCGACGTTTAGGAGCTGATGACATGCTTGATGACTTCGAAGGTACTCAAATCTGAGACTTCCGTCCTGCTGTCAAATGTTTGTTCGGCTGATGAAGTTTGGTGACTGGGATGGCCTCATCGCGAGCAAGCTCGCTCCCACAGGGGATCTTCTGTGGACACACTAATCGCGAACACCGCCGATCAATTGTAGGAGCAAGCTTGCTCGCGATGGCGTCGGAACAGGCACAAACGCAAACGGCACCTTACGGTGCCGTTAACGTTTCACAGCTCAGATATTACTTACGCGCCGCCTCCCACGATTTCAGCAGCTCGGCATAACTCACGGTCTCACCCTGAGGCTTCTCGTTCGCCAGTTTCGGTTTCGGTGCACCCGGCTGATCGAACCAGTATTGCGCATCGCGCTCCGGGTTCATTTTCGGCGCGCAGGTGGCTTGGGCCTTCGAGCGTTCCAGACGGGACATGATCGCGTCCTGATCCTTGGCCAGGCCGTCCAGGGCTTCTTGCGGGGTTTTCTCGCCGCTCGCCGCTTCGGCGATGTGGCTCCACCACAGCTGCGCGAGACGCGGATAGTCCGGCACGTTGGTGCCGGTCGGGGTCCATTGCACGCGGGCCGGGCTGCGGTAGAACTCCACCAGGCCGCCGAGCTTCGGTGCCAGGTCGGTCATGGCTTGTGAGTTGATGTCCGACTCGCGGATCGGGGTCAGGCCGACGATGGTTTTCTTCAGCGAAACGGTTTTCGAGGTCACGAACTGCGCGTACAGCCAGGCCGCGAGTTTCTGTTTCTCAGGCGTGGACTTCATGAACGTCCAGGAACCCACGTCCTGATAGCCCAGCTTCATACCCTCTTCCCAATACGGCCCGCGCGGCGATGGTGCCATGCGCCATTTCGGCGTGCCGTCGGCGTTCATCACCGCCAGGCCCGGCTTGGTCATGTCGGCGGTGAAGGCGGTGTACCAGAAGATCTGCTGGGCGATGTTGCCTTGGGACGGCACGGGGCCTGATTCGGAGAAGGTCATGCCCGCCGCTTCCGGTGGTGCGTACTTCTTCAGCCAGTCGACGTATTTGGTGGTGGCGAACACCGCCGCCGGGCCGTTGGTGTCACCGCCGCGGGTCACGCTGGAGCCGACCGGGTGGCAATCCTCGACGCGGATGCCCCACTCGTCCACCGGCAAGCCGTTGGGGATGCCCTTGTCACCGCCACCGGCCATGGAGAACCAGGCATCGGTGAAGCGCCAGCCCAGGGACGGATCTTTCTTGCCGTAGTCCATGTGCCCGTAGACACGCTTGCCATCGATTTCCTTGACGTCTTCGCTGAAGAACTTGGCGATGTCTTCATAGGCCGACCAGTTCACCGGAACGCCTAGCTCGTAGCCGTACTTTTCCTTGAACTTGGCCTTGAGGTCCGCGCGCTCGAACCAGTCGGCGCGGAACCAGTACAGGTTGGCGAACTGCTGGTCAGGCAATTGATAGATCTTGCCATCCGGTGCGGTGGTGAAGGAGATGCCGATGAAGTCCTTGATATCGAGGGTCGGCGAGGTGAAGTTCTTGCCCTCGTTGGCCATCAGGTCGGTGATCGATTCGGTCTTGCCGTAGCGGAAGTGCGTACCGATAAGGTCCGAGTCGTTGACCCAGCCGTCATAGATGTTCTTGTCCGATTGCATCTGGGTCTGCAGCTTTTCCACCACGTCGCCTTCCTGCAGCAGGTCGTGGGTCAGCTTGATCCCGGTGATTTCAGTGAAGGCCTTGGCCAGCACCTTGGACTCGTACTCATGGGTAGCGATGGTTTCCGATACCACCTTGATGTTCATCCCGCGAAACGGCTCCGCCGCCTTGATGAACCACTTCAGCTCTTCGAGTTGCTGATCGGCCGTCAGGGTGGACGGCTTGAATTCACTGCCGATCCATTTCTTCGCGGCGTCTTCATAGGCATCGGCCCAGGCAGACGCGCTCAAACCGCTGAGTGCCAGCATGGCTGCCAATGAAATGCTATGTCGCAGCTTATTGTTTTTGTCGAACATAGAGACCTCCTGTTTAAGTTTCGGAGCAACATTGCCGAGCGATTCGACTAGCCCCACCGCATCACAGCCAACAGCCACACCAGGGACATCGCGAAGGCGACCCAGATGCTCCAGTCGGTCACGCCGATTACCAGCAGATGCAGGTAGGCGCTGCCGAGAAGACCGATGAACAACCGATCGCCACGGGTGGTGGCAATCGGCAAAAAGCCTCGCCGAAGGATGCTCGGCGAACGCAACTCCCAGGTGGTCATGCCCACCAGGATCAAGGCAATGACAGTGAAGAACGCCGCCGTCGGGACGGTCCAACTCATCCATTCCATCATCAGCTCCTCATACCCGGCCCAGGGCAAAGCCCTTGGCCACGTGGTTGCGCACAAACCAGATCACCAGCATGCCCGGCAGGATGGTCAACACCCCCGCCGCCGCCAGCACACCCCAGTCGATGCCGGACGCCGAGACCGTGCGGGTCATCACCGCCGCGATGGGCTTGGCGTTCACCGAGGTCAGAGTTCGCGCCAGCAGCAGCTCGACCCAGGAAAACATGAAGCAGAAAAACGCCGTGACGCCGATGCCGGAGCCGATCAGCGGGATGAAAATCTTCACGAAGAACTTGGGGAAACTGTAGCCGTCGATGTAGGCGGTTTCGTCGATTTCCTTGGGCACGCCCGACATGAAGCCTTCGAGAATCCACACCGCCAGTGGCACGTTGAACAGGCAGTGCGCCAGGGCCACCGCGATGTGGGTGTCGAACAGACCGATCGATGAATACAGCTGGAAGAACGGCAACAGGAACACCGCCGGCGGCGCCATGCGGTTGGTCAGCAGCCAGAAGAACAGGTGCTTGTCGCCGAGGAAGCGGTAGCGCGAGAACGCATAGGCTGCCGGCAACGCCACGCTCAGGGAGATGATGGTGTTCAGGCTCACGTAGTACGCCGAGTTGATGTAACCGGTGTACCAGCTCGGATCGGTGAAGATCACCTTGTAGTTGGCCAGGGTGAAATCCTGTGGGAAAAGCGTCAGGCCGCCGAGGATTTCGCTGTTGCTCTTGAAGGACATGTTCAGCAGCCAGTAAATCGGCACCAGCAGGAACAGGATGTAGATCAGCAGTGGAACAAGCTTTCTCATGCTCATGATGGCCTCAGCGGTTGGCGTCAGAGTGAGTCATGGCGGTATAGAACAGCCAGGACACCAACAGGATGATCAGGAAGTACACCAACGAGAACGCGGCGGCCGGCCCCAGGTCGAACTGCCCGATCGCCATCTGCGTCAGGGTCTGGCTGAGGAAAGTGGTGGCATTGCCCGGCCCGCCCCCGGTCAGTACGAACGGCTCGGTGTAGATCATGAAACTGTCCATGAAGCGCAGCATCACGGCGATCAACAGCACGCTCTTGAGCTTGGGCAGCTGGATATGGCGGAACACCGCCCAGGCGGACGCCCGGTCGATCCGCGCCGCCTGGTAATAAACATCCGGAATCGCCCGCAAGCCGGAAAAACACAACAGCGCCACCAGCGAGGTCCAATGCCAGACGTCCATCACCAGCACGGTGACCCAGGCGTCCATGGTGTTCGCCGCATAGTTGTAGTTGATGCCCATGGCCTTGAGGCTCGCCCCCAGCAGGCCGATGTCGGCCCGGCCGAAGATCTGCCAGATGGTGCCGACCACGTTCCACGGGATCAGCAAGGGGATCGCCAGGATGATCAGCACCACCGACGACCAGCGCCCCTTGGTCGGCATGGTCAGGGCAATCGCGATGCCCAGGGGGATTTCGATCAGCAGCACGCACGCCGAGTAGATGAACTGGCGCAGCAGTGAATCGTGCAGGCGTGGATCGAGCAGCACTTGTTTGTACCAGTCGGCACCGACGAAGTAGCGGCTGGACTGGTCGAAAATGTCCTGCACCGAGTAGTTGACCACGGTCATCATCGGGATCACCGCACTGAACGCCACCAGCAGGAACACCGGCAGCACCAGCCACCAGGCCTTGTTGTTCTGCACCTTGTTCATGGCTGCACCTCTTGGCTGGCATTGGCTTCGAGCAGGAAATCATCGGCATAGACCATCAGCCACTGCGCCGGAAAACTGATGTACGCCGTGCCTTCGGGCACCGGTTTGTCTTCGGCCAGGCGCACTTTCAGCGGCGCGCCGTCGAGGTTGAGAGTCATGATCTTGTAGGTGCCGAGGTCTTCGACGTGTACGACTTGTGCCCTCAGCGCGTCATCAAAAGGCTCGTCCCATACATGGATGAACTCCGGGCGAATGCCGACTTTCAGGGTTTTCCACGTGGATTCGGCGATGCGTTTCTGCATGGCCTCGGACAAGGGCAGATGGGTCGAAGCAAAACCGACGCCACCCGGTTGCGGCCGGACTTCGATCAGGTTCATTCCCGGACTGCCGATGAAATAACCGACAAAGGTGTGGCTCGGCCGTTCGAACAGTTCCCGCGGCGTGCCGAACTGCACGATCTGCCCGCCGTACATCACCGCGATCTTGTCGGCGAAGGTCGAGGCCTCCAGCTGATCGTGGGTGACGTAGACCATGGTGATGTTGAACTGCTCGTGGATCTGCTTGAGCTTGCGCCGCAGCTTCCACTTCAGGTGCGGGTCGATCACCGTCAGCGGCTCGTCGAAGAGGATCGCCGAGACGTCATCGCGCACCAGTCCACGGCCCATGGAGACTTTCTGTTTTTCGTCGGCGGTGAGGTTGCTGGCTTTTTTGCTCAGCAGGTTCTGCAGGTCGAGGACTTCGGCAATTTCCTGCACCTTGGTGTTTATCTTCGCCTCGGCCATGCCCTGGTTTCGCAACGGAAAGGCCAGGTTGTCGAACACCGTCATGGTGTCGTAGACCACCGGAAACTGGAAAACCTGGGCGATGTTGCGTTTTTCCGGGGTCAGGTTGTTGACCGCCTTGCCATCGAACAGTACATGACCCTGGGACGGGCTGAGCAGGCCGGAAATGATGTTGAGCAGGGTCGACTTGCCGCAGCCAGACGGGCCGAGCAATGCGTAGGCGCCGCCCTGCTCCCAGATGTGATCCATCTGGCGGATCGCGTAGTCCTCGGGACCGCTTGGCGTGCTGGTGTAACTGTGGGCGAGGTTCTGCAAACGGATTTCAGCCATCAGGCAACCCTCGCGACGCGCCGGCCGGGCGCCTGGACCAGCCGCCCCTGCGCATCGAACACGAACAGTTTATGGGTCGGGATGTAGATGCGGATCGGCGCATCGACGTCGTATTCGTGAACGCCGGGCAAGTGCAGCACCAGCAGGAAATGCTCGTTGCGCACGTGCAGGAAGGTTTCCGAGCCACTGATTTCCGCGACTTCGACGGTCACCGCCAGTTCCAGGTCGTCGTCGTTGCTCGGTACCAGCGAGATATGGCTGGGGCGCACGCCAAAACGGAACTCGCCCTCGCCCACCGGGCGCAAATCGACGTTGAGCGGGAAGTGCACGAAATTGGCGAAGCTCACTTCGTTGCCGGCAATGCGACCCGGCATCAGGTTGATCGGCGGCTCGGAGAACAACTCCGCCGCCAGCACGGTCTGCGGCTGGTGGTAGACCTCGGAGGACTGGCCACTCTGGATCACCCGACCTTCATGCAGGATGGTGGTGGTGCCGCCCAGGGCCAGGGCTTCGTTGGGCTCGGTGGTGGCATAGATGGCGATGGTGTGGCGCGCCTTGAACAGCTCGCGCATTTCCTGGCGCAGCTCTTCGCGCAATTTGTAGTCGAGGTTGACCAGCGGCTCATCGAACAGGATCAGTTCGGCATCCTTGACCAGCGCCCGGGCCATGGCCGTGCGTTGCTGCTGGCCACCGGACAGTTCCAGGGGATAACGCTGCAGGAATTTCTCGATGCGCAGCATCTTCGCGGTTTCCAGCACCTTGCTCTGGATCTGCTCATTGGAGACACCGGCCTGGCGCAACGGCGAGGCGATGTTCTCGAAGACGGTCATGGTCGGGTAATTGATGAACTGCTGATACACCATCGACACGTTGCGAAGGCGCACCGGGCGCTGGGTGACATCGACGCCATTCATCAGGATGCGCCCGGTGTCGGGCTTGTCCAGCCCGGCCATCAGGCGCATGAGACTGGTCTTGCCGGACAGCGTGCGCCCGAGCAGAACGTTGAAGGATCCGGGTTCGAAACGCAGGCACGCATCGTCGATCCAGGTCTGGCCCTCGACGGTGCGGCTGACATGCTCCAGGGTTAACGACATGGCTCGGCCTTTTTTATTTTTGGAGTCAAGCGACCTGGGTGACAGAGCGACTTTCGTGCCAGAAATTTCAAGCCATTGAGCGGATTGGAGTTTTTATAAAACCGCGAAGAACCGGCGTTCGTAGCTGAACAGAAATGAACAACCTGAAGTGAACAATTGAACAGCTCACCGATTGACAATGAACAATAGTGAACAACACTCTATGGACTGTTCACGACCCCTGTAGGAGCTGCCGCAGGCTGCGATCTTTTGATTTTGTTTTTCAAGATCAAAAGATCGCA